>NZ_SOGU01000014.1:0-20652 GCF_004403275.1 Cryobacterium sp. TMT4-10 | reverse complement strand
GGCCGGGGCCGGGGCCGGGGTCGCTGGCGGGCGCCGGTGCCGGCCGGTTCGCGGCCGCGGTGAGCGGGCCGGTGCTGCTGGGCCAGGTCTCCGGCAGCGTGCTGGAGGTGGGCCGGGCGTGCCGGCGGGCCTCGCCCGGGCAACTGGTGCCGGTGCAGAACGTGCTCGATCCGCGGGCCGAGGTCTGGGTCGAGGCGCTCCGGGGGTACGCCCGGGCGGACCTCGTGGAGACCGTGCGGTGTTACCTGCGCCACCGCGGCCAGTGGGAGACCACAGCCCGGGACCTGCAGCTGCACCGCAACTCGCTCCGGCACCGGATCGAGATCGCCTCCCGCCTGATCGGCGAGGACCTCGACGATCCCGATGTTGCGGCCAACCTGTGGCTGGCGATGCGGGGCGTCACCGCGCACCCGTCCCCGTCCCCGTCGTGAACCAATTCGACGGAGATGCTGCTGTAAAAACAGGGTTTCGTCGTGTTTGGGGCCGATGCGGGCAAAATCTCCGTCGAATTCGTTCGGGGCCGGTGTGGCTGGGACGCGGTCTGGGGATCGTGGAGACGGCCTAGCGCTGGGCGCCGGCGAAACCCTTGCTGCCGGTGAGCCAGTCGCGGATCGTGTCGCTGTGCTCGCCGAGGGCGGGCGGCGCGCTCGTGCGCGGCGCCAGCGGGGGCGTCCAGCTGACGGGGTGGCGGATCTGGCGGCCCACGGTGGCGCCGGAGGCATCCTGCACCTCGATCGTGGGTTCCAGCCCCAGCGACTCGGCGAGCTCGATGCCCTCGGCGATGGTGGCCACCTGCCCGGCCGGTACGCCGGCGTCGGTGAGCAGGTCCTGCCAGGACAGCGCCGGGGCCTCGGCGAGGCGCGCTTCGAGGAGGCGGACGAGTTCCTCGCGGTTGTGCACGCGGGCCGAGTTGGTCGAGAATCGCGGGTCGGTGGCGAGCCCCTCGTCGCCCAGCACCCGGGCGAGCTTGGCGAACTGGCCGTCGTTGCCGCAGGCCACGGCCAGCGGCCCGTCCGCGCAGGCGAGAAGCTGGTAGGGCACGATCGACGGATGCCGGTTGCCCATCCGGCCGGGCACCACCCCCGCGCCGAGGTACGCCTGCGCCTGATTCGCGAGCGCCCCTTGCAGGCTCGACAGCAGATTCACTTCCAGCCGCGCGCCCAGGCCGGAGGCCGCGCGGGCGTTCAGGGCCGCGAGGACGCCGATGGTCGTGTCCTTCGCGGTGAGCACGTCGACGAGGGCGACGCCCACCTTCATCGGACCAGTCTCATCCCCGGTGACGCTCATCAGCCCGCCCAGAGCCTGCACCATGAAGTCGTAGCCGAGCAGGTCGGCCCCTCCGGCGCTGCCGAACCCGGTGATCGAGGCGTAGACGAGGCCGGGGTTCTCCGCCTTGAGGCTCTGGTAGCCGAGGCCGAGTCGGTCCATCCCCCCGGGCTTGAAGTTCTCGACCAGCACGTCGGCCTTCAGCGCGAGCGCCCGGGCGACGGCGAGGTCAGCCTCGTCGGTGAGGTCGAGGCAGAGGGATTCCTTGTTGCGGTTGACGCTCTCGAAGTAGGTGGCCCCCGTCGCGGAGAAGGGCGGACCCCAGCTGCGCGTGTCGTCGCCCCTGCCGGGCCGCTCGACCTTGATCACCCGGGCACCGAGGTCGGCCAGCGTCACCGTGGCGAGCGGACCCGCCAGCACCCGGGAGAAGTCCGCGACCAGGATCCCGTCGAGCGGCCTCGAGAGTGCACGCTGGCTGTCATCGACCTGACTGGGCACGGATGCTCCGTTCGCTTGCGGGGTGGTTCCGGTTCTGGTGCCGGTGGTTGTTCGGGCGGCGCGGTGCCGGTGGTTTCCCTGAATCTAGTGGCGCGTCAGAGCCGTTTCATTGGACGGATCATCCACAGCTTAGATAGGTATGCCCGGTCGCGGGGACATCCGGTGCACGGATGCCGCGCGGCAGGCTCCGGGGACGCGGGCATCGGGGACGCGCGCATCCGCGGCCCTCGCCACCCCGCCGCTCGCGCCGCGATCGCCACATCCGGTCGAGATCGTCCCGCACGCGTGGCGAACTCGACCGGAACAGGCGAACTCGGCGACCGCCCGCGGCCGAGCCGCCTCTCAGCTGCGGGGCTACTCGACTGCGGTCACCGTGTACACCGCGGCCTGCTCGGGCGCGAGCAGCGGCGCGGGCAGCCCGACCTGCGCCAGCACTCCCCCGGTCAGGGTCACAGCACCACCACCACCACCAGCACCTGCACCTGCACCTGCACCAGCACCAGCACCAGCACCAGCGGCAGCACCAGCGGCAGCACCAGCACCAGCGGCACCGAACGAGCCCCCACCCGCCAGCCAGGCCGGCGGCGCATCCTGGATCACGCGCGGGGGCGCACCGATCGTGAGCGGCTCGACCCGGTAGGTGAGCTCGGGCGCGAGTCCCGGAAACCGTAACCGCTCGGGCAGGGCGGAGCGCGGGGCAGCCAGCGCCACATACGCAAAGACGGCCGCAGCCCGGTCGGGCGAGACGACCCCGTGCAGCTCCAGGGCCGGGTCGCTCGGGTCGGCCCGCACGATCGTTCCGGTGTGCAGCAGCCCGCGGAGTTGCTTGTACCGGGTGATCCAGTCGGCGATCTGCGCACGCTCGGACTCGATCGCGCGGGTCAGGTCCCACTCGATGCCGGCGCTGCCGAAGAGCGCCGTGGCCAGTCGGAAGCTGAGCTCCGAGGTGCGCCCGGTGGTGTGCGCGGTAGCGGCGCCCAGGTGACCGCCGAGGTATTCGGGCGGCACGAGCACACTCGTGTAGCGCTGGATCTGCTGCCGCTCCAACGGGTCGTTGGTGTCGCTGGTCCAGACCCGGTCCACGCGCTCGAGGATACCGAGGTCGATGCGGGCTCCCCCCGACGCGCAGGACTCGATCTCGACACCCGGATGCGCCGCCCTCACCCGGTCCAGCAGCCGGTACAGCGCGGCGGTCTGCCGGTGCGCCGACCCGGCCAGCAGGTCGCGGTTGTGGTCCCATTTCAGATATGCGATCGGGTACTCGGCGAGCAGGGCCGCGAGCCGGTCGAATACCCAGGCTGCGGCATCCGGGTTGCTGAGGTCGAGCACCCGCTGGAAGCGCCAGGTCAGCGCCGATGACGGCAGCGACGACCGAGGCCCGGCCGACCCCCGAGACCCAGCCGGCCCGAGCACCCAGTCCGGGTGCGCCCGGGCGACGTCGGAGTCGAGGCTGATCATCTCGGGTTCGATCCACAGCCCGAAATCCATGCCGGCCGCACGCACGTGATCGACCAGCGGATGCAACCCGTCTGGCCAGGCGACCGGGTCGACGAACCAGTCGCCGAGGGCACGCCGGTCGTCGGTGCGGCCGGTGAACCAGCCGTCATCGAGCACGAACCGTTCCACGCCGACCGCGGCCGCGGCGTCAGCCAGCCGGGTCAGGGTGGGCAGGTCATGGTCGAAGTACACGGCCTCCCAGGTGTTCAGCACGACCGGGCGCGGCCCGGACGCGGCCCCGGAGAGGGTCGACCAGGACCGGATCCACGGATGCAGCCGAGCCGACAGCCCGTCGAGTCCGGCCGCCGAGTACACGGCCACGGTCCACGGGGTCGTGTGGCTCGCACCGGGCGCGACCCGCACGTCGCCGGGCGCGAGAAGTTCGCCGCTGCCGAGCACCGAGTAACCCAGCGGGCTGTTCTCGGCCCAGACGCGTTTGTCCCCGCTCCAAGCCAGGTGGGTGGCCCACGTCTCGCCGGTGCGGAAGCCAAACCCGGGGGTGCCGGCCACGCTCAGGTAGGGGTCGTCGTGGCCGGGCCGCCCGTGCCGGGACTCGCGGCTCCAGACGCCCTGGCCGAGCAGGGCGCGCTGCGGCCGGCGTTCGTGCGTCCACAACCCGGTGAAATCGAGGATCTCCCTCGCCCGGCCCGGAACGGGCAGGATGACGTCGAGGGACCCCAGTTCGAACGGAGCGGTGGCCGCCGTGTTGGTGAGCGTGTGGCGCAGTCGCAGCACGCCCTCGACCGAGAGTTCGAGGTCGGTACGTACGGCCAGCTCGGCCGCGGCATCCGTCAGCGAGATCGCAAGCGCCTGGGTGCCGGGCGAGACGGCGTCACCCGACCGCACCGAAACGGGCCCCACGCCGGCCAGGCGCAGGTCGAGGTCAGCGGCGGCCGCGCCGCCCCCGCCGCGCAAGCCACCCCCGCCACCCTCGCAGAACCGGAATCCGCTGATCCCGGGGCGCCCGCTCCAGCCGTCCGAGACGGTCGGCAGCAGGGTCAGCCGCAGGGGCAGGTCGATCGAGCTCGGCGGAATCGCCGGAACGGATGCGTCGGCGAGCACCGCGAGCATCTCACCGGAGAGGTCGCCCAGATCGGCGCCCCAGTGCACGATCACGGGCACACCCGTGCCGCGGGCGTCCAGCACAAGGCTGGTGCCCGCGGCACGGAGGTAGGGAATCGACGACACTGAGGCCTAACGCTACTTGTTGACCGGGATCGACTGCGCTTCGAGGGCGCTGATCGTGCTCTTCTGGGCGCTCGTGAGAGCATCCGTCAGAGTCCCGCTGCCGGTGACGGCACCCTTGAAACCGTCGGAGGTGTCGTTATAGACCTGCGTCATGGTCGGGCCCCAAATGAAGTCGGGTGAGACCTGGTCGGATGCCTCGGAGAACACGTCGTAGATGGGCTGGTTGCCGTAGAACTCGACGCCTGCCTTGAGGGCGGGCAGCTCGAGGCCGGACTTGGCGGCCGGGTACAGGTTGGCCGACTTGTTCAGCATCGTGAGCGCCTCGTCGGAGGTGTTCAGCCACAGCGCGAACTGGGCCGCCTCATAGGGGTGCTTCGAGCCCTTGAAGACCGCGGTGGACGAGCCACCCCAGTTGCCGGCGGCCTTGTCACCTGCAGCCCACTGCGGGGACAGGGCGACGGACCACTTGCCGGCGGTGTCCGGAGCGCCGCTGGCGATGGAGTTCGCACCCCAGGCCGCGGAGTTCCAGGTCCAGTCCGAACCGGAGTTGTAGGCGTTGTTCCACTCGTCGGTCCACGGCGGGTTGGTGGAGACGAGGTCGCGGTCGATCAGGTCCTGCCAGTAGGCGGCGACCTTGACGGATTCGGGGCTGGTCAGGTCGACCGTCCAGTTCTCACCGTCGTTCTTGAACCAGCTTCCGCCGGCCTGCCAGACGAAACCGGCGAACTGGTTGATGTCGCTCTGCGAGAAGTTGGTGATGTACCCGCCGGTGGCGCGCACCTTCTCGGCTGCGACCGCGAACTCGTCCCAGGTGGTGGGGATCGCAATGTTGTTCGCCTCGAACAGGTCGGCGCGGTAGAACATGGCCATGGGGCCCGCGTCCTGCGGGATCGCGTAGACGGACTTGTCCTCGCCGAAGTTGACCTGGCCCCAGGTCCAGTCGACGAAGTCGCTCTTCGCCTCGAGCACACCCTTGCAGGCGGCGAGGTCGGTCAGGCCGTCCTGCACCCGGAAGTTCGGCAGTGCGTCGTATTCGATCTGGCCGAGGTCGGGCGCGTTGCCGGCCTTGAGCTGGTTGAAGAAGTTCTGGTACGTGCCGCCGTTGCCGTTCGGGCCGGTCTGCACTTTCACCTGAACGTCGGGGTTCTTTTCATTCCATACCTTGGCCACGTCTTCCATGCCGGGGATCCAGGTGGTGAAGGTGAGGTCGACCTTGCCCGTGGCGGGGGCGCAGTCGGCGCCGGCCGAGGTCGTGGACCCCGCCGCGCAGCCGGTCAGGGCGACCGTTGCGGCGGTGAGCAAGGCGACAGCGGCTGCTCTCTTCTTGATTCGCATTGTTCTTCTTTTCTCTTGGGAGGGGTGGGGAGGGGAGGTAAAGAGAGGGACCGGCTACTTCACCGAACCGGCACTGAGCCCGTTCTGCCAGAAGCGCTGGAGCAGCAGGAAGATGATGATCAGCGGGATGATCGAGAGCAGGGCCCCGATCAGCACGTAGTCGCGCAGCACCGGAATCTGGTTCACCTGGGAGTTCCAGGCGTAGAGGCCGAGCGTGACCGAGAACAGGGTTTCGTCGCGCAGCATGATCAGCGGCAGGAAGAAGTTGTTCCAGATGGCGACGAACTGGAAGAGGAAGACGGTGATCAGGGCGGGCACCATCATGCGCACCGAGACGGTGAAGAAGGTGCGCACCTCGCCGGCCCCGTCGAGGCGCGCCGCCTCGATCAGTTCGTCCGGCACGCTGGCCGACGCGTAGATGCGGGCCAGGTAGACCCCGAACGGGCTGACCAGGCTGGGCAGGAACACCGACCAGAACGTGTTGGTGAGGCTGATCTGGCTGAAGATCAGGAACAGGGGCAGCGCGAGCGCGGTGGCGGGCACCAGCACCCCGCCGAGCACGACGTTGAAAATGAGTTCGCGACCCGGGAAGTTGTACTTGGCGAGGGCGTAGCCGCACATGCCGGCGATGATGGTGCCGATGGCGGCGCCGAGGCCGGCGTACAGGGCGCTGTTGAGCATCCATTTGAGGTAGACGCCGTCGCGGTAGGCGATCAGGTTGCCGATGTTCGTGAACAGGGAGAAGTCGGCGAACCAGAGCGGGTTCGTGGTGTTGAACTGGGACCGGTCCTTGGTGGCCGCCACCAGCAGCCACCAGATCGGCACCAGGAAGTAGAGCGTGAAGACGCCCATCACGATCATGGCGCTGACCCGGGCGAACGGGCTCTCGCGCTGGGCTTTGGGGGCCACGCCCTGGGGCGTGCGGCTGCCGCGTTTTCGTCGCGCGGGGGTGGTGACGGTGCTGATCGAGGTGCTCACTGGGCTTCCTTCCGCTGCGTGAACTTCAGGAACGTGAACGAGAGGATGAACGTGGCCAGGGCCAGCACCACAGAGAAGGCGGCGGCGAGGTTGAAGTTCGGGATCGACGAGGTGGAGTAGACCGTGAGGTTCGGGGTGAACGTGCTGGTCACGGCGGAGCTGAAGCTGCGGAAGACGTGCGGTTCGGCGAGCAGTTGCAGGGTGCCGATGATCGAGAAGATCGCGGTCAGGATGATGGCCGGCATGATCAGCGGGATCTTCACCGACCAGGCGATGCGCACCTGGCCGGCCCCGTCGAGCCGGGCGGCCTCGTAGAGCTCGGTCGGGATCGCCAGCAGGGCCGAGTAGATGATCAGCATGTTGTAACCCACGAAGACCCAGGTGACGACGTTAGCGATGGCCCAGAGAACGAGGTCGGCCGAGAGGAAGTTGATGTTCTCGGTGACGGCGCTGAACGGCGACAGGTTGGGCGAGTAGAGGTAGCCCCACATGATCGCCGCGATGACGCCCGGCACCGCGTAGGGCACGAAGAAGGCCAGCCGGAAGAATTTCTTGCCGCGCACGAGCGGTGAGTCCAGCAGCAGGGCGAACAGCAGCGCAAGGCCCAGCATGATCGGCACCTGCACGACGCCGAAGGTGAGCACCCGGCCGATGGATGTCCAGAACGGCCCGTTCTGGAACACCAGGATGTACTGGGTGAGCCCGCCGAAGACCTCGGTGGCCTTGCCGAAGGTGCCCTCGCGCTCGATCACGAGCAGCGACTGGTAGATCGCGTAGCCGATCGGGACCAGGTAGAACAGGGCGAACAGGGTGCCGAACGGGAGCACGAAGGCGAGAATCGCGCCGAGGTGCGGCACGGGCTGCCTGGGTTGTTTGGAGGCCGGGGCTTTGGCGGCCCGTGACCTCTTCTGGCGGGCGACGCTGCCCGGGGCATCCGTGAGTGGAACGACGGGTGCGCTCATGATGCGGGGTCCTCTCTGATCACGCGAACGGCACCGGCCGGAACTCGAACAATACGGTTGACGGGTTCGCCGGTGACGAGTTCACGGCCGGAGGCCGGCAGGTCGATGTCGTCCTCGCCGTGGTTGATGATGAAAAGATAGGTCGCGGCGGCGCCGGCGCGGCGCACGACCTCGATGGTTCCGGGGCTTTCGGGGCCGACCGCGGTGACGCGGGCCTGCTGGCAGATCGTGCGCAGCAGGTCGGTCAGGGCGCCGGCCTCCAGCGCGGTGGCGACGTACCAGGCGTCGCCGGCGCCGTGCCGGTTGCGGGTGATGGCCGGGGTGCCCGGAAGCGGCCCGCCCCGGTAGCGGGCGATCACCTCGGCGCCGGTGCTGCGCAGTCGCTCAGTCCAGAGGCTCGCGGATGCGCCGGAGTCGAGGCCGACCACGTGGCCGGGCAGCAGCGGGGAGAATTCCTCGACCGTGACGCCGAGCAGACCGCGGAAGGCGCCGGGGTAGCCGCCCGGGCGCACCCGGTCGTCTTCGTCGACGATGCCGCTGAAGAAGGTGACCAGGGCGTGGCCGCCGGCCGCGACGTAGGCGGTGAGGTTATCCGCCTCGGCGTCCGAGACCAGGTACAGGGCCGGGGCGACGACGAGGCGGTACCCGGAGAGGTCGGTGCCGGGGGCCACGATGTCGACCGTGACGCCGAGCCGGTGCAGGGCGGCGTAGGCGGCGTGCACCTGCTCGAGGTAGCGCACCGACTGGGACGGGCGGGATTCGCCGTCGCCGGCCCACCAGGCTTCCCAACTGAAGAGGAGTGCGGCATCCGCCACGACCGTGCTCCCGGTGATCTCGCCCAGCCGGTCGAGGGTTTCCCCCAGGGCGACGACCTCGCGCCAGAGCGCGGTGTCGGTGCCCGCGTGGGGCACCAGCGCGGAGTGGAATTTCTCCGAACCCTGCAGCGAGGCCCGCCATTGGAAGAAGCAGATGCCGTCGGCCCCGCGGGCGACGTGGGCCAGGGAGTTGCGGGTCATCTCGCCGGGGGCCTTGGCCAGGTTGTGCGGCTGCCAGTTGACGGCGCCGGCCGCCTGCTCCATCAGGAGCCACGGCTGCCCGCCGGCGAGTCCGCGGGTGAGGTCGGCGGCGAACGCCAGCTCTGTGGCCGGGTCGGCGAGGCGGTGGTCGAGGTAGTGGTCGTTGGCGACGATGTCGACCTCGGGGGCCCAGGTCCAGTAATCGAGGTTGCGGATGTGGGAGGTGACCATGAAGTTGGTGGTCACGGCGACGTCGGAGTGGCGGCGCAGCACGGCGGTCTCGCGGCGGTAGTAGTCGAGCAGTTCGGCGGAACTGAACCGGTGGAAATCCAGCACCTGGCCGGGGTTGCGGCTGGAGAGGGTGAGCCGCGGGGTGAGGATCTCGGCCCACCGGCCGTAGCGCTGGCTCCAGAACGAGGTGCCCCAGGCGGAGTTCAAGGCCTCGATCGTGCCGTAGCGCGCCTGCAGCCAGAGCCGGAACGCGGCGGCGGTGTCGTCGCAGTAGCAGAGCGCGTTGTGGCAGCCCAGCTCGTTGGACACGTGCCAGAGGGCGACCGCCGGGTGGCGGCCGTAGCGCTCGGCGACCTTCTCTACCAGTGCCAGCGCGTGCTCGCGGAAGATCGGGGAGCTCGGGCACCAGGCCTGGCGCCCGCCGGGGTAGCGGGTGGTGCCGTCCTCCACGACCGGGAGGATCTCGGGATGCAGGGTGCTCAGCCACGGCGGCGGCGACGAGGTGCCGGTGCCGAGGTTGACCCGGATGCCGTTGGCGTGCAGCAGTTCGATGATCGTGTCGAGCCGGTCGAAATCGTACTCCCCCGGCCGCGGCTCGACCTGCGACCAGCCGAAGATGTTGATCGCGACCAGGTCGACGCCGGCCTCGCGCATCAGCACGACGTCTTCGGCCCAGACCTCGGGCCCCCACTGCTCCGGGTTGTAGTCGCAGCCGTAGGCGACGCCCTCGTGAACGAACGGGGTGGCCGAGGCCGATCCGGTCGACGTGGCTGCTCGCGAGTTCATGGTGCTCCCTGCTGTGCTGTGCCAGCTCTGCTGGCTGTGTTGATTGACTGGCTGTGTTGATTGACTCTGTGAACGTGCACAGAGTCGGGAGCAAAAACGCGCCGTTGGGTTTTCTGTGAACGTACACAGAGTACGAACTCCCTGGCCGCCGTGTCAAGCGTCGGGTTCCTCGGCGCGCGTTACAGTTATCGAATGGTGACAATTCCGTCTCGGCGCCGACGCGCGACAATCCACGATGTCGCCGTGGAAGCCGGCGTGTCCCGCGGCACGGTGAGCCGGGTGATCAACGACGAGCCGTACGTCTCGGCCGAGGCCCGCACCGCGATCGAGGCGGCGATCGAGAAGGTCGGCTATGTGCCGAACAACGCCGCCCGCAGCCTGGTCATGCAGCGCTCCCAGGCCGTGGGATTCATCGTGCACGAACCGCACTCGCTCTTCCTGGACGACCCCAACATCGGCGGCATCCTGCTCGGCGCCAATACCGTGCTCTCCCGCGCCGACTATCAGATGGTCAGCCTCGTGATCGATTCCCAGCGCGACACCGACCGCGTCGCCCGCTACCTGAGCGGCGGATTCGTCGACGGCGTGATCATCGTCTCCGCCCGCCACGAAGACCCGATGATCCGGGTGGTGCAACGCCTCGCGCTGCCGGCCGCGTTCGTCGGGCATCCGCCGGACCTCCGCCAGCTCCCCTTCGTGGGTATCGACAACCGCGCTTCGGCGCGCGCCATCACCGAGCGGCTGATGGCCACCGGCCGCAAACGCATCGGCATGATCGCGGCGGCCCTCGATCGAGACTCGGGAGCCGACCGGCTGGCGGGCTTCACGGATGCCCTGGGCCCGCGCTTCGACCCGGCGCTCGTCGCGCGGGTTCCGCTCTACACCTACTCCGACGGAGCCGACGGCATGCGCGCGCTGCTGGAGCGCGACCCCGGCATCGACGGCGTTTTTGCGGCCTCCGACGCCGTCGCGGCCGGGGCGCTCGAGGCGCTCCGCGACGCGGGGCGCAGCGTGCCCGGCGACGTCGGCATCGTCGGCTTCGACGACAGCTCCTGGGCGCTCCGCACCCAACCGCACTTATCCACCGTGCACCAGCCGGCCTTCGGCCTCGGCGCGGCGGCGGCCGAGTGCGTGCTCGGCCAGCTGCGGGGCGAGGCCCAGCCGGTCGGCGGCATCCTGCTGGATACCCCCATCGTCTGGCGCAACTCGGCCTGATCGCCGGTCGGGGGCACACTGGAAGCATGGTTCGCAAACAGGCTCTCGTGCGCGGGATGGTGCAGGCCGTCGGATTCCGGTATTACACCCAGTCGGAGGCGCGCCGGCTGGGCCTGTCCGGGTTCGTGCGCAACCGGATGGACGGCTCGGTGGAGGTCGACGCGGAGGGCGACGCGGCATCCGTTTCGGAGTTACTCGCCTGGCTGGCGCACGGGCCGCCCTCCGCGGTGGTCGAGTCGATGCAGGTGACCGACCTGGCGCCGCGCGGCGAGAACGGATTCCACATCGCCTATTGACCGGCGCCTATTGACCGGCACCTGCTGACCGGCGCCTGCTGACCGGCGCCGATTGACGGGCGCTTTGACCGGCCGCGCTGACCGGCCCGCGCTGCGGATTCAGCGGCCGCTCCCGATGCTGGCGTAGCGTGGAAGCATGTGCGCGCGAGCATCCGACCCCGCTCGGACGGAACGGGCGGCGCGCCAACCCCCCACGGCGCCGAGAACGTCGGCCCAACGCGCCCTGCCGGCGGCCCCCAGCCGTGCCGCGCTGCCTCGCACGGTCGCCCTGCTGCCGTTGCGCCGGGCGTTCGGCATCGGCCGCCTGCTGCTCGCGGCGACCGGCGTCGTCGCGCTGCTGGGGTATTTCGATTACGTGCTCGGCTTCGCGACCTTCGCGGTGTACAACTATTTCAGCTACTTCACCGTGCAGAGCGCCATGGCCGCGGTCGTCGCGTTCGTGGCCGGAGCCCTGGTCGCATTCCGCCATGCGACCGACCCGGCCTGGCTCGACTGGTTCCGGCTGCTGGTGACCACCTACATCATGGTGTCCGGCATCGTATTCCTGACCATCGTCATCCAGTCATCCTCGCGCGACTACACAATCGAGGTGCCCTGGTCGAGCCAGCTGCTGCACTTCTGGATTCCGACGATCGCCCTCGTCGACTGGTTGACGGATGCCGGCAAGGCCCGCCTGCCGTGGAAACTCCTGGCCTGGGTGCTCGTGCTGCCCAGCATCTGGGGCGTGTTCACCCTCGTGCGCGGGTCGATGGTGGGCTGGTACCCCTACTTTTTCCTCGACCCGGTGCAGGTCAGTGGTCCGTTGGAAACCGTGGTCTACTGCCTGATCGCCGTGCTGCTGTTCACCGGGATCGCGGCGATCCTGATCGCCACCTCCCGGCTGCCCTCCCAGCCCTGGCACCGCCCCCGGCCGGAGTCGGGGTCACAGCAGCGCTGAGATGCGAGCGGCGAGCGGTTACAGCGGGATGAAGGTGTATTCGCTGGTCATATGCTCGATGCGGCATGCGCCACAGTAGAGCACTCCGGATGCCTGCATGGCGAGTACCCGGGGCGAGCACTGCACCACCTTGGGCCCGCAGCAGGGCGAAATCACCATGTACGCGCCGGGAGCGGTGGGCGAATGGCCGCTCAGGCCTCGGATGTGGTGGGTGCCTTCGCAAGGCAGGTCGGAGTCAAAGTCGAGAAGAATGACGGATTCGAGATCCAGCAGGGTATCCATGGGAACACAGCAATCATGCGGTAGAACAGATGTGATGCAGTCGCGGGCGAGCGGGGCATCTCAGTGGCGACCGCACTGGATGGTCGACGGTACGAAACGGGCCGGTTGACGAACCGGGGTTACTCCCCCGAACGGAATCCGTCGGCAACGCCAGTCGGGGTAACGACTGGACCTCTGAGCCGGCACCGGGGCGGAGGTCACCACCACGGACCGTACCTGCATGAAACCGGCCCTCGAAAGGGCCATTCTTCACCGACTGGACGTTGGCAGGAGTGTACACCACGAAACCCGGAATCGCGCGGGGTTGACTGCGGCGATTCTAAAGTTTTTTTGACACGCGTTTCGCGGTTTCACGGTGCGGCCCGGGGTTTCGCGTCCGGCGAATCCGACTGTTTTATTTCGGCGCTGGGGTGGGTGTCGCGGTGTCCATCGGGGAGACGAAGGGCACCAGGCTGGCCAGCGCCGCGGCCAGGAATTCGTCGTCTCCGACCTCCGCCAGGCGCAACGCGGTTTCCGCGGCGACCAGCCCGACCAGGACCGGTTCGCCGGTGAAGGGCACCATGTTGATCCAGACCCGGAAGTCATCGTCGCCGCCGACCGTGGTCCAGAGCGGGGCGTCCGTGTCCCAGAACGGCTCGGCGAACTGCAGCCAGATCTTGTCGAGGGTGCCCATGCCGAGCGCGGCGATGGCGCCGCGGTGCGCGAACGGCAGCGGCGGGTCGAACTCCATCACCTTGGTCTTCAGCACGCCCAGCGGCACCGTGACGATGACGCGGTCGGCGCCCAGCGATTCGCCGTTGCCGAGGCGCAGACTGGCGCCGCTCTCGCCGTAGGCGATCCTGGTGACCACGCTCGAGCCGAGCAGGTCGATACCCTCCAGGAGAGCGTCGAAGAGACCGTTGAAGCCGCCGAGAACGAGGCGGTCCTCGTCGAGGCCGGGCGCTGCCGGGGTGTACCAGCCGGACTGGTCGTCGACGGCGGCCCCGGAGTTCAGGGCGAGCACGGTGGTGATCTCGTAGTCCAGCCAGTCGGCGTCGGAAACGCCGGTGTCGGCATCCGTCGTCGACAGCTTGGACGCGCCCGAATCGGCGAGGGCCCGGGCCACGGACACGTCTGCGGGCTGGTCGGCGGCCCAGGCGAGGGCCGCGTTCACGGCTTGGGCGCCGGTGTCGGGCACGGGCACGACGAGGCCGTCGGAGGTGCGCGTCTCGGAGGTGCGGGAGAAGGGGGCCGTGATGACGCCGAGGCCGATGAGTTCTTCGTCGAGGGTGGTGGTGCCGCTGGCGCGCACGACGGATGCGCCGAGTTCGATCGGGAACGGCCACTTCTTGTCGGTGACGGTGTCGATGCGGCCGCCGATCCGGTCGCGCGCTTCGACCACGACGACGTCGAAGCCGGCGTCCTTGAGTGCTCGCGCCGCGGTCAGCCCGGCGATTCCGGCGCCGATCACGGCGATCCGCTCCCCGGCCGTGGCGACTGCCTGCACGTCTCGGGCGGCCCGCATGCCAGAGGCCCGGGCGCCCTGCACGGTGCCGGGCGCGTCGATCGAGGTGGCCTCGCCGGCGAGGAACAGGCGGCCGTCGACCGGGGTCGCGAGCGCCTCACGCTGCTCGGGGGTGGCGCCGACGGCGGGAAAGCTGAAGGAGCCGCGCGCGAACGGGTCGGCCGACCAGGAGGTGCGGCGCACGTTCTCCGGTTTAGGCACCAGCGAGGGGGTCGGCGTGGGCGACGGGCTCACGGATGCCGTGGGCCGGGGGCTCGGCGGAACGCACGCGGTGAGGGCGACCAGGCTCAGTCCCGAGACCGAGCCGATCAGAAAGGTACGACGTTTCATGGCGTGTCCGCGTCAGGGGAATGGCACGCCGCTGTCGGCGCTGACGCTCTCCTTTCCGAGCTGGTCGGGCAGTACGNCACGCCGCTGTCGGCGCTGACGCTCTCCTTTCCGAGCTGGTCGGGCAGTACGTCCAAACTACCTCAGTCGCGGGGGCCGGGGCGGTAGGGCGCGGAGGTGGGCGGGCGGCGGGCGGGGTCGGATGGGTGCGGATGGCGGGCGGGGTCGGATGGGTGCGGATGGCGGGCGGATGGCGGGCGGATGCGGATGGCGGGCGGATGGCGGGCGGATGCGGATGGGTGCGGATGGCGGGCGCATGGCGGGCGGATGCGGATGGGTGCGGATGGCGGGCGGATGGCGGGCGGGGTCGGGTGGCGGGCGGCGGGTGGGTGCGGTGGCGGTTCGGGGGCCGGCCAGCCCGGATCCCGGCGGCCCGCTCGCGCTACCCGGGCGGCACCGGCAGTTGCAGGAAACCGTCCGTCAGCAGCTCACGCACCCTCGGCAGGAGGTCCGCGCTGAGCTCGCGCTGGTCGACCTCGAGCAGCTGGGCGAGCGCCGCGACGATGGAGCCGACGTCGAGGTCGCCATCGCAGGCGCCGACCAGCGCGGCGAGTGCGGTGTCCAGCGGGATCGACCGGCCGAAGCCGCTGCCCTGGTGCAGTGTCATCAGGGTCGGGTCTTCCTGGCCGGGCCAGTAGTGCCGCTCTTCCGTGACGTCGGGCGCGACGACGAGGCGGGCCCGGGCGAGGTGGGCGTCATCCGTGGCCGCCTGCCAGTCGTGGGCGGCCAGGCAGTCGGCGAGGTAGCTGCCGATTCCGGCCGGGTTGTGGCCGAGGGCGCCGGGGAGGCGCTCGAGGCGGCGCAGGCCGGGCCCGGGCGTGGCAGGCGTGGCAGGCGTGGCAGGCGCACCGGGCACCCGAGCGGCGGCCGGCCGCCGAAGCAGAAGGTAGCCGAAGCCGACCTGTGTCACGCCGCGGGCCTCGAAATCGTCCAGCCAGGCGCCGTAGAGGCGGTCGAAGTCGGCGGTGTCGGCGCGGGTGCCGCCGTCGCGGATCCAGGTCTCGGCGTAGAGCGTGGGCGGCTGCACCTCCCGCTCGATGATCCACGCCTCGAGGGCCGCGGCATCCGTCGCCCGCACGGCCTCGTGCGAATTCGACGGAGATTTTGCTCCCGGAGGTGTCGCAGGTGGCGAATTCGAGCTGTTTGGGGCAAAATCTCCGTCGAATTCGTCAGGGCGCGCCGAAACCGCCGGGGTCGCCGTGATCGCCGAAGACGCAGGGTTCGACCGGCGCGACGAGGACGCCGGGGCGTCGAGCCAGCCCGCCAGGCGGTCGAAGGCGTCCTGGCGGGCGTGGTATTCCCAGTTTCCGAGCAACTGGGCCACGCCGTTCGGGGTGAGGTGGTCGGCCGCGCCGCGCACGACCGCCTCGACGAGGGCGTCGCCGACCATGCCGCCATCGCGATATTCGTAGCTCGGCACGCCCGCGACCCGCGGGGTGATCACGAACGGCGGGTTGGAAATGATGTGGTCGAACCGTTCCCCCGCCACCGGTTCGTACAGACTGCCCAGGCGGAACTCTATGTTGCCGATGCCGTTGAGCTCCACGTTCAAGGCCGCGAGCTCGAGTGCGCGTGCGGAGATATCGGTCGCGACGACCCGTTCGGCGTGCCGGGACGCGTGCATCGCCTGGATCCCGCACCCGGTCCCGAGGTCGAGCGCGCTGACCACTTCGGTGGGGATCAGCAGCCCGCTCAGGGTGAGGGATGCCCCGCCCACCCCGAGCACATGGCTCTCGCCGAGCGCGTGGCCGAGTGCGAGCTCGCCCAGGTCGGACGCGATCCACCAGCTTCCGGCGCCGTGCGCGTCCACAAAGGTGTACGGCCGCAGTTCGAGCAGGGGGCGGAGAGCGGCGTGGGACTCGTAGCCGGTGTCACCGGTGTCAGCGGTGTCACCGGTGTCAGCGGCATCGCCGGCATCGCCGGATCCGCCGGTACCGGCGTCGCCGACCGTGACGGATGCCGCGAGGCCGAGCTCCTCCGCCCCGGCGGCGCCCAGCGCAGGGAGGGCGGCGTCGAGGTCCGCACGGTCGACGGGCAGGCCGAGCACGAACAGCCGGGCCAGCGTGGCGCAGGGTTCGGTGTGCCCGAGCTTCTCCCGGAGGCCGGCGAGCGCCCGCAGCGCCGGAACCCGCTGATTGCGGCGCAGCGCGGCATCCGCTTCGATGCCCCACAGTCCGGTCAGGGCCGAGACCGAGTAGTTGGCGATGGCGAGGTCGGAGCGGAGGCGGTCGATCAGTGCGGAAGTCACCAGTCCATTCAACTGCACCCGGACCGCACCCGAGCCGCTCGCTCGCCGCCCCATGGCCGCCCACTCGCCTGCCAGTCGGTCGCCGAACCGGCTTCCCTACCGGCGTTCCTCGGCCACGCTGTTGCCGCCGTCGACCACGATCGTCTGCCCGGTCACGTACGACGCGCCCGGCGAGGCCAGCCATGCGATGACGGATGCGACCTCCGCCGCTGTGCCGCTGCGCCCGACCGGCACAAGCGCCCCCTCGATCGCCTCGCTGTCCAGCTGTGACCCGGTCTGGATCCAGCCCGGCGCGACCGCGTTCGCGGTGATGCCGAGCAAGGCTTCGTCCACGGCGAGCGCCCGGGTGAGCCCGGCGAGTCCGGCCTTCGCCGCGGCATAGGTGAGGTCTCCGCGTGACGCCATCACCGGCCCGCTCACACTGGACACCGTGACGATGCGCCCCCAGGCGGCCGCGTGCATGAAGCCGATCACCGTGCGTGTCGCGTGGAAGGCGGTCGACAGGTTGATCGCGAGGCCGTGGTCCCACTCCCCCGCCTCGGTCGTGCTGATGTCGCCGTGCAGCATCTCGGCGTCCCCGACCGCGACCATGCCCGCATTGTTGACCAGGACCGTGGGAGCCAGCCCCGCGGTGGCGAGCGCGTCGACGAGCACGAGCGCGCCGGCCTCGGTGTCGAGGGTGCAGACGACGCCGGATGCCGGCACACCCATTGCGGACAGCTCGGCCACGCGCTCGTGCACCCGTTCGGTCGTGGCGGTGAGCACGACCTGTGCGCCCAACTCGCCGAGCATCCGTGCGGCGGCGAAGCCGATGCCCGAGGCGCTGCCGGCCCCGGTGACCAGGGCCGTGCGGCCGGTGAGATCCCAGGCGCCGGGAAGGGCGAAGACAGCGGGCAGACCGACAACTTCGGGGAGAGTCATGGCGTCATGCTAGCCGTTGCCGGTCCAGCCATCGGGATGGCGGCGAATTCTCCGGGAGTGCGTGGGTCGGGCCGCCCAGCGGTTCGACGGTCCGGGCGCGCCGATGCGGTGTGGCTAACTCAGGAGATTCGGGCTGCGGCGGCTGCGGACCCCCGTGTTTCCGGGGGCGGGCAGCCTCATGCGCAGGTTTTTCCTGAGTTGACCCCCGGCTCGCCACGCGACCGGCGCGACCTCGCCGGCGGGGATCATCCGTCGCCTCGGTGCATAACTCCTGCAGATTGGGATCCGAGTCGGGGGGCCGCCCGCGGATTCCCGGGAGATCTGGTCTCCACGTGGCCAAACTGCAGGAGTTATGCACGCATGGGACTGGGCTTCCGGGGCCGGGCACCGGAAGCCGCTCGTGCGCCGTGGCCAACTCAGGAGAAGAGGGGCATCGCGGCCGCGTCCCCCGCGGATTTCCGGGTGCCGACCGCGCCAGCCGCTGGTTTCTCCTGAGTTGGCCCCACGGCACCGAACCGATCAGGCGAACGAGCCGGCGGGCTACAGCCGGCGGGCTACAGCCAGCGGGCTACAGCCAGCGCATGGTGAAGGCGCGGGCGAGGACGGCGCTCGCCGGCGGGACGGCCAGCGCGCGCACGAAGCCGTTCCGCGCGCGGAGGCGCAGCCCCTGCGCTGGGCTTCCCATCGCCATATTGAAGCCGGCCTGGCGCGCGGCCATCCGGGCGCTGCGCCGGCGCCGGCGGTCGTAGTCGGCGAGCACGCCCGGACCGGACACCGGGTCCCGAAGCGCACGTTCCAACGCCGGGGCCAGCTGCAGCGCGTCCAGCCAGCCGAGGTTCATGCCCTGGCCTCCGATCGGACTGATCTGGTGGGCCGCGTCGCCCACGAGCACGACCCGGCCGGCCACCATCCGTCGGGCCAGTCGCTGCTGCACCGAGAAGGAGCTGGCCGCGGCCGAGGTTGCGGGCAGGTGCACACGGGTGCGGGATGCGACCATCGCGGCCAGGTCCGCGCTCGTCGCATCCGTGAGCAGGGTGGGAGTCATGGCCACCCAGCGGCGCCGGCCGCCCGGAAGCGGGAAGGACTCGACCACGCCGCCCTGCTCAAAGAACAGGATGGCCTCACCCGGGTGCTCGCCGGCATCGGGGAAATCGCTCATCAGGTAGGTCTCGCCTCCGGTGCGAGCCGTGCAGCGGATGCCGACCAGGTCGCGCAGCAGACTGCGGGCGCCGTCGGCCGCCACCACATACCGGGCCTCGAGCGTTTCGCCGGGTTCACGAGGCCCACCTGCTCCAGCTGCCTCAGTGGGCTCGCCGGCGCCACCGGCACCGGACCCCGACCCGGCCCCCGCAGTCTCGCCGGACCCACCGGGCGCGGCCGGGGCATCCGTGTAAACCTCGACGCGGTCGCCGCGGTCGCGCACCCCGGCCACGGTCACGCCGCCGCGGAACCGGCCGGGCGCCAGCTCCTCGAAGCGGGCGCGCAGCACCGCCTCGGTCTCGTACTGCGGCAGCGAGATCACGCGGTCGTGCCGGTCGGCCGTATCGGCGAAGACGAGGCGTCCGAGGGTGCGCCCGCCCGAACGCACGAGGCCGCCGCGGATCCGCACCGCCCGGTCGATCACCGCGTCCGCCACCCCCAGTTGTTGCAGGGCACGCAGCGACGGCGGGTGGATGCCGATGGCCCGCGACCGCAGCGACGGCTCCGCCCGCTTCTCCAACACCTCCACGTCGAGGCCCCGCACGGCCAGCAGCCCGGCGAGCAGGATCCCCACCGGGCCGCCGCCGACCACGATCACGTCCCGCACCGGTCGCCCGCTCCCCGGCCCGCCCTCTTCCGACAGTGCCCGTTCCGGTCGAGAGTGCCCGTCGCGCCGGTCACTCTCGACCGGAACGGGCACTGTCGCGGCCGGAGCCGGCCACCGCAGCACGAGGCGCGACGGATGCTCCCGCGTCACCCGCCAGCCCGGCGGAACCACCGCGCGCAACTCGGCCGCCGTGAAACTGCGCCGAATCGACGTGAGCCCGTCGTCGCGGATGAACGACCGGCGGAACAACGGCCAGGTGCCCAGACCGAATCCGAGGTACGCGAACCGGCTGCGCTCGATGTCGGCGTGCAACACCCGCCCGACACCAGCACCGGCACCGACACCGACACCGACACGAGCACCAGCACCGGCACCAGCACCGGCACCGGCACCGACACGAGCACGAGCACCGCCGCCGCCGACCAGACGCTTCGAATCGGCCAGCAGCCCGCCCAGCTGCTCCCCGGTGAGGTGGTGCAGCACGTGGTTGGAGACCACGAAGTCGAACACCAGGCCCTCGGCGACCAGCGCCGAGCTCAGCGCCCGCCGGAACGTGAGCCCCGGCAACGGCGGCAGGCCGGTCGCGTAGGCGTGCGCGCGGACATCCGGATCGATCGCCGTCACCCGCAGGCGCAGGCCGTCGCGCGCGGCCCACCGCGCCAGCGCCCGCGCCATGTCGCCGCCGCCCGACCCGATGTCGAGCAGCGTGCGCTCCTGGGTGGAAGACAGGGTCGGCCGGATCTCGCGCCGGTACATCCCGCGCCAGCCCGACACGACCGCGTTCACGTACTTGAAGTTCGCGTACGTGTTCGTCAGCCGGTCCGGGTCGCAGTCCGGGTCGTCCATGATCTCGACGGCGTCGCTCGCACGCAGCCCCAGAGTTCGCAGCCCCAGAGTTCGCAGCCCCAGAGAACGGATGCCCACGCCGCTATCCGGCGGTGACGGTCATCAAGCCGGATTCAACCGTCAGCCCTGGCCCGAACGCCATGGCGCAGACCCGTTCTCCGTCGGTCGCGTCCGGGGAATCCATGATCGCCTTGAGCACGAACAGGATGGTGGCGCTGCTCATGTTCCCGTAGTTGCGAAGGGTCTCGCGTGAGGGCACGAGCTGCGCCTCGCTGAGGCCCAGCTTGGCCTCGGTCTTGTCCAGGATGCTGCGCCCGCCCGGGTGGATCGCCCAGTGCGCGATCGCCGTGGCGGGGGTGTCGGCGAGCGCGGGCGGCGCCACCAGAGTCGCGACCGACCCGGCCGCGGCGTCCCCGCCCACCGCCGGCGCGAGCACCGCCGGCGCGAGCACC
>NZ_SOGU01000041.1:0-18213 GCF_004403275.1 Cryobacterium sp. TMT4-10 | reverse complement strand
GCCCCGCGCCCCGGCCCCCGGACCCCCGGACCCCCGCGCCCCGGACCCCCGCGCCCCGCTACCCTTGTGGCGTGATCAACGCCCAGCCCCAGCAGAAGTACCAGGTTCGGTTCGACGTCGGCCTGGCCGGATTCGAGGCCCTCGCCGGTGCGGCGGATGTGGTCGTGCTGGCCGACGCCCTGCCGCCCGCACCGGGTGAGGCCGGCCCCACGGTGTCGCTGGCCGCGCACCAGGTCATCACGGCGAACCTCGACACCAGTTCCCGGGTCGCCGAGTGGGTGCTCGCCCGCCAGACCGAGAAGGGCGACCGGTTCGCCGTCGCCGTGATCGCCGTGGGCGGGCGCCGCGCCGATGGCGGCGGCCGGTTCGCGGTGGAGGACTTCCTGGTCGCCGGGGCCGTGATCGACGCCCTGTCCGCGCTCGGCATCGACCACTGCTCACCCGAGGCGGCCGCCGCGTCCGCCGCGTTCTCCGGCCTCCAGCGGGCCGTGCGCCACCTCGTCACCGCCTCCGAAACCGGCCTGGCGCTCGCCGCAGACGGGCGCCAGGCCGAGGTGCAGGCCGCGCTCGCGCCAGACCTGTCGACGACGGATGCCGGAGCCGGCCGGCCGGGAATCTCCCGGGTGCGGGAATTCGCCTTCCCCGTCTGAGGTTTGCTCCAGCACGACCGGAATCCCGTCCGGAATCCCGTCCGGAACGGTCGCCTCGAATCGAAGGAGCAGCTCCCATGCAGGCAGTACTCAACGGCGTCGTAGTCGCCGAAGCACCCCAGTCCGACCTGCTCAAGATCGAGGGCACCTGGTACTTCCCGCCGACGAGCGTGAATGCGGACCTGCTCGTGAAGAGCCCGACCCGGTACACCTGCTCCTGGAAGGGCGAGTGCCAGTACTTCAGTGTCCTGGACGGCGAGACCCTGCTTCAGGACCGCGCGTTCAGCTACCCGGCCCCGCCGGCGGCCTCCTTCGCCCGGGTCGGCCAGGACTACAGCAACTACATCGCCTTCTGGAAGGAAGTCCGGGTCTCCGAGTAGCGGTCGCTGAGTAGCGGTCTCAGAGTCGCCCGTGATGCGCCGGGCGGTTGCTCGGCGGGTGGCGCGCGGCTCGAGGCTCTCGGGCTGCGGCCTTCGGTGCCGCCCCGGGTTCCAACGCACTGCCGGTGTTGGCCACCTCAGCTGCCGGTGGCGGCCGCGGCGCGTCTCCGGGCCACCGCGGTGATCTCGCGCCGGGTCCAGTTGATCAGGAACGCCCGGTCGAACCCGCGCCCGCACAGCCCACAGGCGAAGGCGCGGGTCGGCTGGCGGTAGCGGTAGTGCACGTGCCCGGCCGGGCAGGTGCCGACCCAGGGCGCGAGCTCGTCGGCGATCTCCCCGTCGTGCGTGCGCTTGCCGTCGTAGCCGAGGTTGAACGCGGTCAGTTTCCACTTCGGGCCGTGGCCGGCGCGGGGCCCCGCGAGGGCGTGTGCCACCTCGTGCAGCAGGATCTGGTGCACCTCGTCATCCTCGTAACGCGCGGCCAGGTACCGGGACACGGTGATGCGCCGGGCGGTGAAGTTGCAGAGGCCGGCCCGCTTCTTCGCGTTGTCGAACGCGAACGACCAGGTGGGGTCGAGGTGCAGGGCGATGAGGGCGTCGGCCCAGTGTCGCACTCGGTCGAGGTCGGCCATCAGGGCGCCACCCTCACCTGGTAGAGCCTGTCGTCGCCGGGGGAGGGTGTGCCGCGGCCATCCGTGTTATTACTCACGAACCACAGTGTGCCATTGGGGCCGGACACCACATCACGCAGTCGCCCGAAGCTGCCTGCGAACCAGTCGTCGACCTCGCCTGTGGAGGGAACGATGCGCCAGAGGCGCTCGCCGCGGAGAGCCGCCATGAAGAGGGTGTCGTTGACGACGGCCAGGCCGCTGGGGCTGGCCTCGCTGGTGGGCCACTGCTCGACCGGGTCGATGAAGCCGGAATCATTGGCCTGGCCGGTGCCCCTCCCCTCGACGGTGGGCCAGCCGTAGTTGCCGCCGGGAACGATGCGGTTCAGTTCGTCCCAGGTGTTCTGGCCGAACTCGCTGGCCCAGAGGGCCCCGGTGCTGTCCCAGGCGATGCCCTGCGGATTGCGGTGACCGTAGGAGTAGACGAGGGTGCCGAACGGGTTGCCGGCCGGTACGCCACCGGTCGGCGTCATGCGCAGGATCTTGCCGCCGACCGAGCTCAGGTTCTGCGCGTTGGCGGTGTTCCCGGCGTCCCCGGCGGTGGCGTAGAGCAGGCCGTCCGGTCCGAATCCGAGCCGGCCGCCGTTGTGGTTGCCGGCCTTCGGGATGCCGCGGAGCACCGGTTCCGGGTCGCCGAGGGTGTGGCTGCCCGCGGCGCCGAGGAGCGGCATCCGCACGATCTGGTTGTCGTCGGCGGTCGTGGCGTAGGCGTAGACCCAGCCGGTCCCGCCCGGTGCGGCCGAGTCGGCCAGGGCGGCGAGGCCGAGCAGGCCGCCTTCGCCCTGCGGTCGCACATCGGCGACCCGTCCGGCGTCCCGCAGGGTGCCGTCGGGCAGGAGCTCACGAACGAGCGCCGTGTCACGCTCGCTGATCAGGGTGCTCCCGTCGGGCAGGCGCAGGATCGACCACGGCGCCTCGAGCCCGGACGCGATCACGACGGGGTCCCCGACCGGGCGAACCGGCGGCACGCTGGTGCCGCTGGTGCCGCCGCTGCCGCCGGCAGGCGACCCCGTTTGCGACGGATCAGGTCGGGCCGGGGTCTCGCTGGCGCCGGAGCGCCTGACGTGCAGGCGCTGAGCAGCGGCACCGCGCCGAGCACCAGCGCCAGGCCCACGGCGATGGCGACCATCCGCCCTCGGCCGCCGGGACGCATCCGCCCGTTCATGTCCTACCTCGTTTCGCGCCGGGTGTCCTGTGCTGTCCTCTGCACGTTCCGGCATGCCCCGGATTTCGGCTGCGGGTCGGGCACCGTTCCCGTGCATAACTCCTGCAAAACCGTTCGGGGTGCCGGCGTGGGCCGCGTGATTCCGGCTTCGGCACAACTGGCGCGCACAAATTGCAGGAGTTACGTTCGGGGTGCCGGGGTGCCGGGTGCGGGTGCGGGGCGCCGGAGTCAGCTGCGCGCGGTGCCCTCGGCGATGTACGACTCGACCACGGCAACCGCGATCAGGGCGCTCTCCAGCAGTGCGGGGGTGGCGCCCGCCTTCTCCTGCAGGAACACCGCCGCCGTGAAGTCGGCCATAGCCGCCTCGAGTTCGCCCTGTTCGAAGTAGACCTTGCCCCGGTTCTCCCGGGCGGACGCGGCCACGGCGGTCCACTCGTGCGTCTCGGATTCGAGAACGCAGTGGGTCAGCTCGGCGGCCGCCTCGTCGAGCTTGCCCATGAACTGCTGCACCTGCGCACGACGGATGCGGCAGTTCGCGAGTTCTTCCCGCGACCCGGTGAACCGGGCCTGGCGCAGGGCCGTGCTGGCGATGTCCCAGGCCTCGTCGAGCCGGCCGATCAGCCGCAGCAGCGTGACCTTCTCGTTGAGGGCGGACTGGCTGCGCAGGGCCCCGAGCTCGTCGAGGCGCAGTTCGGCGGCATGGAGGTCGACTTTTTCACGCAGGGTGACGGCGTCGTAGCCAGTGATGATGGGCAGGGTGTGGTCCTGAGGCGAAGGCGGCAGCTGCCGCGGGAGGAACGTGGTCCCGTCCACACTAACCCCGGCCGGGCGAGGCCGGTCCCCGTTCAGGGGATATCCGCCCGCCAGTTGTGGCCAACTCAGGAGATACCGGCCCGGCAGCCCGCCGCGCCGCATAGAAACGGATGCCCGGAGTCGGCTCCCGTAGGATCTCCTGAGTTAGCCCCAAGCCGCCGGGAGCCCCCTGCCGAGCTAGGTCAGGCACCCGTTGAGGGGATATCCACCCGCCAGCTGTGGCTAACTCAGGAAATACCCGTTGGACAAGTTGCAGGGCCGCGCAAAGACGGATGCCCGAAGCCCGCCTCCGCGAGATCTCCTGAATTAGCCACCATGACGCCCATCACGCCCATCACGCCCATGACGCCCATCACGCCCATCACGCGCGACGAGGCGGCGGCTCAGTTGCCGACCTGGAAGACCGTGCGGCCGGGCAGCGGGGACGGGGTCGCCGTCGCATCCGTCGTCACCATGGCGGTGGCCATGAACTGCGCGAGCTCGGCGCCCTCGACCACCTTCGACGGGTGCGGCCCGCCGGCGAGCAGCCGCTGCACCCAGGTCGTGTCGATCGGCGTGTGGGCGGCCACGAAGACGATGTTGCCGAACCGGCGCCCCTTGAGCACCTGCGTCTCGGCGAGGGCGAGCACGTGGGCGAACACGGCCGACAGCGTCGCGGCCTGCGAGCGCGCGAACGGCAGTCCGGGCCCGTCGGCGGCGTTCACGACGAGCACCCCGCGCGGGCTGAGCAGGGGAGCGGCCAGCTTGTAGAACTCCCGGCTGGTGACGTGGGCCGGGGTGCGCGCCCCGGAGAAGATGTCGACGACGACCAGGTCGACCGCGCCGTGCAGCCCGGCCGGCAGCTTGGCCAGCACCTCGCGCGCGTCGCCGTGGCGCACCCGCAGGTTCGCGCGCTTGTCCCAGGGCAGCTCCGCCCGCACGAAGTCGATCAGGTCGCTCTCCAGCTCCACCACCTGCTGCCGCGAACCGGGGCGGGTGGCCTCCACATATCGCGGCAGCGTCAGCGCGCCGGCGCCGAGGTGCACGGCCGTGATCGGCTCGCCCACGTCGCCGATCAGGTCGATCACGTGGCCGATCCGCTGCACGTACTCGAAGAACAGGTCGCCGGGGTTGTCCAGGTTCACGTTCGACTGCGGGGTGCCGTCCACGATCAGGTTGAAGCTGCCCGGGGTGAACCGGTCGGGTTCGATCACGGCGTGGTGACCGCTCAGTTTCAGGGTGATCGACGGATGCTCTGCTGCAGGCCTGCTCATCCCTCCAGTTTGCGCCCTCCCCGGCCGCGGCGGGCACGGAGGTCGCCCCGCGGTGGGACCCGACTTATACCTGAGAATTTGCAGACGGTCAAGAATTCGGTGGACAACAGGGGTATAAGCCGCATACACTTGACCTTTGCGCTCCCAGACAAATTAATGCCTTCATATTGCGGTCGGCTTTGCGTGCTCAAGCCACCTTGACGCATACCTCGTTCCAGAACTTTTGAACACAGAGGGTCTGAGGAGTTCGTACTCAGTATTCATTACTGGTACTCGGTATTCATTTCTAACAGTGACTAGACCTGACGGGGTCTACGGAGGTTATTTCCTTGGCTGCTGCGCGCAACGCAACCACCAATTCACCCAAGAACGGACGCGCCGCTGGGCGTCTTTCGTTCGCGAAGATCACCGACAATCTGACTGTTCCGGACCTGCTCGCTTTGCAGACCGAGAGCTTCGATTGGCTCGTTGGCAACGACAAATGGAAACAGCGCATTGCTGAAGGCCAGGCGGCCGGTCGTCAGGACCTGCCGACCCGCACCGGCCTCGACGAGATCTTCGAAGAGATCTCCCCGATCGAGGACCTCGGCGAAACGATGCAGCTGTCGTTCACCAACCCGGAGCTCGAGCCGGAGAAGTACACCATTGACGAGTGCAAGGAAAAGGGTAAGACCTACTCCGCACCCCTCTATGTGAACGCTGAGTTCATGAACCACCTCACCGGTGAGATCAAGACCCAGACCGTGTTCATGGGTGACTTCCCGCTGATGACCCCCAAGGGCACCTTCGTGATCAACGGCACCGAGCGTGTCGTCGTCTCGCAGCTCGTCCGCTCGCCCGGCGTGTACTTCGACCGCCAGCAGGAGAAGACGTCCGACAAGGACATCTACTCCGCTCGCGTCATCCCGAGCCGCGGCGCCTGGCTCGAATTCGAGATCGACAAGCGCGACCAGGTCGGCGTTCGCATCGACCGCAAGCGCAAGCAGTCGGTGACTGTCTTCCTCAAGGCCCTCGGCCTCACGAGCGAAGAGATCCTCGAAGAGTTCAAGGGCTTCGCGTCCATCGAGCTCACCCTTGAGAAGGACAACATCCTGACCAAGGAAGAAGCCCTCAAGGACATCTACCGCAAGCTGCGTCCGGGCGAACAGGTTGCCGCCGAGGCCGCCCGCGCGCTCCTCGACAACTTCTTCTTCAACTCCAAGCGCTACGACCTGGCCAAGGTCGGTCGTTACAAGATCAACCGCAAGCTCGGCCTCGAAGCGCCGCTCGGCGACTCCGTGCTGACGCTCAAGGACATCCTGGCCACGATCAAGTACCTGGTTGCGCTGCACGACAACCAGACCACGATCGCCGGGATCCGCGACGGCAAGCCCACCGACATCCGCATCGACATCGACGACATCGACCACTTCGGTAACCGTCGCATCCGTGCCGTCGGCGAGCTCATCCAGAACCAGGTCCGCACCGGCCTGTCCCGCATGGAGCGCGTCGTTCGCGAGCGCATGACCACGCAGGACATCGAAGCGATCACCCCGCAGACCCTGATCAACGTGCGCCCCGTCGTCGCCGCGATCAAGGAGTTCTTCGGTACCTCGCAGCTGTCGCAGTTCATGGACCAGAACAACCCGCTCGCCGGACTGACGCACAAGCGTCGCCTGTCCGCGCTGGGCCCGGGTGGTCTGTCCCGTGACCGCGCCGGCGTCGAGGTGCGAGACGTTCACCCCTCGCACTACGGCCGGATGTGCCCCATTGAGACCCCGGAAGGCCCGAACATCGGCCTGATCGGTTCGCTCGCCTCGTTCGCGCGGATCAACGCCTTCGGTTTCATTGAGACCCCGTACCGCCGCGTCGTCGATGGAGTGGTCCTCAACGACCAGATCGACTACCTGACGGCCAGCGAAGAAGACGAGTTCATCGTCGCCCAGGCGAACGCGCCGCTCACCAAGGACTGGCGCTTCGCTGATGCCCGTGTTCTCGCCCGCAAGAAGGGTGGAGAGGTTGACCTCTTCCCCGCGGAAGACATCGGCTACATGGATGTTTCGCCTCGCCAGATGGTGTCCGTCGCCACCTCGCTCATCCCGTTCCTCGAGCACGACGATGCGAACCGCGCCCTCATGGGTGCCAACATGCAGCGTCAGGCCGTCCCGCTCCTGATGAGCGAGAGCCCGCTCGTCGGTACCGGCATGGAGGTCTTCGCGGCCATCGACGCCGGTGACGTGCTCACCGCCGACAAGGCCGGCGTGGTGATGGAGGTTTCGGCCGACGTCGTCACCATCCAGCTCGACGAGGGTGGAACGCAGGAGTACTACCTGCGCAAGTTCGCCCGCTCGAACCAGGGCACGAGCTACAACCACCGCGTGATCGTCACCGCCGGCGAGCGGATCGAAGTCGGCGAAGTCATCGCCGACGGCCCCGCCACCGAGAACGGCGAGCTCGCGCTCGGCAAGAACCTGCTCGTCGCGTTCATGCCGTGGGAGGGTTACAACTTCGAGGACGCGATCATCCTGAGCCAGAACCTGGTCAAGGACGACACACTCTCCTCGATTCACATCGAGGAATACGAGGTTGACGCTCGCGACACCAAGCTGGGCAAGGAAGAGATCACTCGCGACCTGCCCAACGTGTCGCCCGACCTGCTCGCCGACCTCGACGAGCGCGGCATCATCCGGATCGGTGCCGAGGTTCGCCCCGGCGACATCCTCGTCGGCAAGGTCACGCCCAAGGGCGAGACCGAGCTGTCCGCCGAGGAGCGCCTGCTGCGCGCCATCTTCAACGAGAAGAGCCGCGAAGTTCGCGACACCTCGCTGAAGGTTCCCCACGGTGAGCGCGGCACCATCATCGGTGTCAAGGTGTTCGACTCGCAGGATGGCGACGACGAGCTCGGCTCGGGCGTCAACCAGCGCGTTGCCGTCTTCATCGCTCAGAAGCGCAAGATCACCGAGGGTGACAAGCTCGCCGGCCGTCACGGCAACAAGGGTGTTATTTCCCGCATCCTGCCGATCGAGGACATGCCGTTCCTCGCCGACGGAACCCCGGTCGACATCATCCTCAACCCGCTGGGCATCCCCGGTCGAATGAACTTCGGCCAGGTCCTGGAAACCCACCTGGGCTGGATCGCCAAGCAGGGCTGGCAGGTGGAAGGCAAGCCCAAGTGGGCCGGCCGTCTGCCCGAGGCCGCTCACAGTGCAGCCCCGAACACCAAGGTCGCGACCCCGGTGTTCGACGGCGCGCTCGAGGTCGAGATCGAGGGTCTGCTGAACTCCACGACCAAGACCCGTGACGGCGACCGCCTGATCGACTCCACCGGCAAGACCCAGCTCTTCGACGGCCGCTCCGGCGAGCCGTTCCCGAACCCGGTCTCCGTGGGCTACATGTACATCCTGAAGCTCCACCACCTTGTCGATGACAAGATCCACGCCCGTTCCACCGGCCCCTACTCCATGATCACGCAGCAGCCGCTGGGTGGTAAGGCGCAGTTCGGTGGACAGCGTTTCGGTGAGATGGAGGTGTGGGCGCTCGAAGCATATGGAGCCGCTTACGCACTGCAGGAACTCCTGACGATCAAGTCTGACGATATCCTCGGCCGCGTGAAGGTCTACGAGGCCATCGTCAAGGGCGAGAACATCCAGGAGCCCGGCATCCCGGAGAGCTTCAAGGTTCTGATCAAGGAAATGCAGTCGCTGTGCCTGAACGTGGAGGTGCTGTCTTCCGACGGAACCGCCGTCAGCCTGCGCGACACGGATGACGAGGTGTTCCGCGCTGCGGAAGAACTCGGCATCAACATTTCCACCCGGTTTGAGTCGTCCTCGATCGACGACATCTAGGCCCGGCCGATGACGAACACTTCGAATACTTTCCAAGGAGAGAAATTGCTCGACGTAACCACATTTGACGAGCTTCGCATTGGCCTTGCGACCGCCGACGACATCCGTCGCTGGTCTCACGGTGAGGTCAAGAAGCCCGAAACCATCAACTACCGCACGCTCAAGCCGGAAAAAGACGGCCTGTTCGGCGAGCAGATCTTCGGCCCGTCACGGGACTGGGAATGCTCGTGCGGAAAGTACAAGCGAGTGCGCTTCAAAGGCATCGTTTGTGAGCGTTGTGGCGTAGAGGTCACGAAGTCGTCGGTGCGCCGTGAGCGCATGGGCCACATCGAGCTCGCCGCCCCGGTCACCCACATCTGGTATTTCAAGGGTGTCCCCTCGCGTCTCGGCTACCTGCTGGACATGGCTCCGAAGGACCTCGAAAAGGTCATCTACTTCGCCGCGTACATGGTCATCACGGTTGACGAAGACGGCCGCCACCAGGACATGCCCGGCCTTGAGAACGAGCTCCGCCTCGAGATCAAGACCATCGAGGGTCAGCGCGATTCCCGGATCGCCGACCGTCTGCAGCGACTGGAGACCGACCTCGCCGCACTGGAGGCCGAAGGCGCCAAGAGCGACCAGAAGAAGCGCACCAAGGACGCCGCCGAAAAGGAGATGAGCCAGGTCCGCAAGTCTCTCGACGAGCAGATCGCTCACCTTGAGCGCGTGTGGGAAGACTTCCGCACCCTCAAGGTCGGCGACCTCAAGCCTGAGGACTCGGTCTTCCACGAGCTGCAGGACCGCTTCGGCATGTACTTCGAGGCCTACATGGGCGCCGAAGCCATCAAGAAGCGCCTGCTGGCCTTCGACCTGGTCACCGAAAGCGAAAACCTGCACCTGCAGATCGCGGAGGGCAAGGGCCAGAAGAAGATCCGTGCGATCAAGCGCCTCCGCGTGGTCAACGCGTTCATTATCACCGGCAACTCGCCGGCCGCGATGGTTCTCGACGTCGTCCCCGTGATCCCGCCCGAACTGCGCCCGATGGTGCAGCTCGACGGTGGCCGCTTCGCGACGAGCGACCTCAACGACCTCTACCGTCGTGTGATCAACCGCAACAACCGCCTGCGTCGTCTGCTTGACCTCGGTGCCCCCGAGATCATCGTGAACAACGAGAAGCGGATGCTGCAGGAGGCCGTTGACGCACTGTTCGACAACGGTCGGCGTGGTCGCCCCGTCACGGGTACCGGTAACCGCGCCCTCAAGTCCCTGAGCGACATGCTCAAGGGCAAGCAGGGTCGTTTCCGTCAGAACCTGCTCGGCAAGCGCGTCGACTACTCCGGCCGTTCGGTCATCGTCGTCGGCCCGCAGCTCAAGCTGCACCAGTGTGGTCTGCCCAAGCAGATGGCACTCGAGCTGTTCAAGCCGTTCGTGATCAAGCGCCTGATCGACCTGAGCCACGCTCAGAACATCAAGGCGGCCAAGCGCATGGTCGAACGTTCACGCCCGCAGGTCTGGGACGTGCTCGAGGAGATCATCCGCGAACGCCCCGTGCTGCTCAACCGTGCGCCCACGCTGCACCGTCTGGGTATCCAGGCGTTCGAGCCTCAGCTCGTGGAGGGTAAGGCCATCCAGCTGCACCCCCTCGTCTGTGCCGCGTTCAACGCCGACTTCGACGGTGACCAGATGGCAGTCCACCTGCCGCTGTCGATGGAAGCCCAGGCCGAAGCGCGCATCCTGATGCTCGCCTCGAACAACATCCTCAAGCCGTCAGACGGCCGCCCGGTGACCCTGCCCACCCAGGACATGATCATCGGTCTGCACCACCTGACCACGCTCAAGGAAGGCGTCATCGGCGAGGGCCGCGCGTTCTCCTCCGTTGCGGAAGCGATCCTTGCTTTCGACCAGAAGTCGCTCGACCTCAACGCCAAGGTGCGCATTCGCCTGGCCGACAAGTACTTCGAAGAGGGCACGCAGCCTGACGGCGTCGAACTCGTGGGCGGTCAAGCTGTCGGTGTCACCCTGGTCACCACGACGCTCGGCCGGGCCATCTTCAACGAGGCCATGCCGGTCGACTACCCGTACTTCGAAAAGGTCGCCGACAAGGGCAGCCTCTCGGCGATCGTCAACGACCTCGCCGAGCGGTACCCGAAGGTGGAGGTTGCCGCGACGCTGGACCGCGTCAAGGACGCCGGTTTCTACTGGGCTACCCGCTCCGGTGTGACCGTGGCGCTCAGCGACATCCTGACCCCGCCGAACAAGCCGCAGATCGTTGCCGGCTACGAGAAGCAGGCCGCCAAGGTTCAGTCGCAGTTCGAGAAGGGTCTCACGACTGACCTCGAGCGTCGCCAGGAGCTCATTCAGATCTGGACGAAGGCGACCGAAGACGTAGCCACGGCCATGCAGGCGAACTTCCCGAAGGACAACACCATCAACCGCATGGTGACGTCGGGTGCTCGTGGTAACTGGCTGCAGGTGCGAAACATCGCCGGTATGCGAGGCCTGGTCAACAACCCGAAGGGTGAGATCATCCCTCGCCCGATCATCTCGAGCTACCGCGAAGGCCTGTCCGTCGCCGAGTACTTCATTGCTACTCACGGTGCTCGTAAGGGTCTGGCCGACACGGCTCTGCGTACCGCTGACTCGGGGTACCTGACCCGTCGTCTCGTGGACGTCTCGCAGGATGTCATCATCCGTGAAGACGACTGTGGAACGACCAAGGGCCTCGAGCTGCCGATCGCCGAGATCAACCCGATGGGTGAGCTCGTTCGTCACCCCAACGTGGAGAACGCGGTCTACGCTCGCAGCCTCGCCACCCCGGCGGTCAACGCCAAGGGCGAAGTTGTGGCCGAAGCCGGCGCCGACGTGGGCGACGTGATGATCCAGAAGCTGGTCGAGGCCGGTGTCGAGAACATCAAGGTGCGCTCGGTGCTGACCTGCGAGTCGGCCGTCGGTGTCTGTGCGGTCTGCTACGGCCGTTCACTCGCCACCGGGCTGCTCGTCGACATCGGTGAGGCCGTCGGTATCATCGCCGCACAGTCCATCGGTGAGCCCGGCACGCAGCTCACCATGCGTACCTTCCACACCGGTGGATCGGCATCCGCCGACGACATCACCCAGGGTCTGCCTCGCGTGCAGGAACTGTTTGAGGCTCGTACCCCCAAGGGTGCGTCGCCGATCGTCGACACCGCCGGTCGCATCACCATCGAAGACACGGACCGCAGCCGCAAGGTGATCCTGACCCCCGACAACGGCGATGAGCCGATTGCCTACCCGGTGCTCAAGCGCTCCACCCTCCTCGTGGAGGATGGCCAGCACGTCGAGCTCGGCACGCAGATCATCATCGGCGCCGTCGACCCGAAGGAAGTTCTCCGGGTCAAGGGTGTCCGCGCCGTGCAGAAGCACATCGTCGGCGGCGTGCAGGATGTCTACCGTTCGCAGGGCGTGCCGATTCACGACAAGCACATTGAGGTCATCGTTCGCCAGATGCTCCGCAAGGTGACCGTCGTCGAACACGGCGACACCGGCCTGCTCCCGGGCGAGCTCGTCGACCGGTTGAAGTACAACGACCTCAACCGCACCGCGCTCACCGAGGGCAAGAAGACGGCCTCGGCTCGTCAGGAAGTCATGGGTATCACCAAGGCTTCGCTGGCAACCGAGTCCTGGCTGTCGGCCGCTTCCTTCCAGGAAACCACCCGGGTTTTGACCCAGGCGGCCATGGAAGGCAAGAGCGACCCGCTGATGGGCCTCAAGGAGAACGTGATCATCGGAAAGCTGATCCCGGCCGGCACCGGCCTCCCCCGTTACCGCGACGTCACCGTCGAGGCAACGGATGAAGCTAAGGCTGAGCGTTACCCGAACCGCATCTTCACCGATGATGCCGCGTTCAACGAGGGTGACCTGAGCTTCGTCGACTTCGAGAGCTTCTCGTCGGATGACTTCACCCCCGGCACCTACAACTAGCCACTAGTTCAGGTTCCACGGATGGCCCCCTGCTTCGGCAGGGGGCCATCCGGCTTTAACCCGCCGGACCCCGTTGTCGTGTCCTCGGTTCCGGCTAGGCTGATCGCAAAAGTCAGGGGGGGGGTCTCGCATGGNGGGGGGGGGTCTCGCATGGGTGCTGAAAGTCCGATGTACGGTTCCGGCACAGGCAGCGGACGGCGGCGCGCGCTTCTGGCCGCGATCGGCATCCTGGTGATCGTCCCGCTGGTCGGAGTCATCGTCTACCTGTCCGGTGAGGCCAGGTCAGAGGATTCGGCCGGGCGACCGCACCCCACGTCCACGCCCACCCCGGTGGCGGTGGCGCCACCCGCGCCGATCACGACCGGGCCGCATCCGTCGTCCTGCGAGGCGTTGTACAGCCCCGCCATGGTGGCGGCCTTCGGCGATCTCGTGCTCAACCCGGCCTGGGTGAAAGGCGCCGACGCCGGCGTGCGCCGCGGCACGGACGACCCCGAACTCGGCGCCCTGATCGACGGTTCGGCGGACAAGCTCACCTGCGTCTGGGGGAGCGCGGCCGGCGGATCCGGCACCGGTGTCAGCACGAACCTGGTCTGGGTGACGCCCGAGCAGAGCGCGGCCGTCCAGGCGCGGCTGGTCGCCGCGGGCATGAACTGCTACGAGGAACTCGGCGGGATGCGGTGCATCGTCGAAGGGGTGAATGCGGGCGGCACCCAGGGGGAGTCGCACTTCCTGCGGGACGGCATCTGGCTGGCCACCCGGTATGTGAACGCGGGTCCCGACGGTTACACCCACGACATGGTCGCCAACATCTGGGCCGGCGCGTAGAGCCGTCAAACCCGCGTCGCGTTTCCGGCCCCGATCCCAGTAAGATAAAGGCATCAACCGACATCCGGCGTGTCGGGATCAGAGGGACAATGTGCGGATGCGTGTAATCAGCCGGGTCGGTGCAGCCTCGGTCGGAGTCCTCGGGCTCATCGTTCTCGTGGGCTGGTATCTGGGCGTCGCCACCGTGCCCGATTCCGTCGCGGGGCTCTGGACCATGAAGCCCATGCCGGCGTTGGCGTTCGTTTTGCTCGCCGTCGCCGTGCTCGCACTCGATCGACGGCGGGCGGTTCTCGGCCTGGGCCTGGCGGTCGGGTTGATCGGCGGCCTCACCCTCGCGGAGTACATTCTCGGCGCCTCCCTCGGCATTGACGTGCTCCTGCCGGGGATCGATTTCGGTGGCCAGGCCGCCCGGATGGCGCCCGCGACGGCGATGTCCCTGCTGCTGCTCGGGGCATCCGTCGTCGCCAGCCGGTTCGAGCGCACCACCGTGATGCTCACCCTCGTGCTGGCCGCGCTCGGGGTCAGCCTGGTCGCGGTACTCGGGTATGCCTACGGGGTGTCTTCGCTCTATACCGTCGCCGGCCTGACGAGCATGGCCCTGCCCACGGCACTGGCCCTGGCCGTGCTGTCGGTATCCATCATGCTGCAGCGCCCGTCTCTCGGGCTGTCCGGTCTCCTCCGCGACCGCGGGAGCGCGGGGCGCCTGCTCCGCCAGGTGATCCCGTTCCTGGTCTTCGGGCCATTCCTGCTCGGCTGGCTCCGGTTGTGGGCCGAGCGTGAAGGCTGGTTCGGCTCGGCGTTCGGCGTGGCCCTGCTGATCATGAGCATGACGTTGCTGAGTTGCGCGCTGGTCTGGGTGGCGGCCCGGCGGCTGCTCGAACTCGACCGGCAGCGTGACGGCGCGATGCAGGCTCTGGCCGAGGCCAACCACACCCTGGAGGCGACGGTCGAGAGCCGCACGCACCAGCTCGCGGAAACAGCCGACACGCTGCACGCACTCATCAAGATCGCCCCGGTCGGCATCGTGCAACTGAACGCGGCGGGCGGCCTGGTCGACGCCAACGACCGGTGGCTGGCTCTGAGCGGGCTCACCAAGAGCCAGTCACGCAGCGACGGCTGGGCGTCGGCCATCCACCCCGACGACACTGACCGGGTGCTGCGGGAGTGGCAGGTCGCCGCGGGCGAGGGCGCGCCCTACGAGACCAGCCTGCGTTTTTACACCCCGACCGGGCAGGTGAACTGGGTTCAGGTGAGTACCGCGCCGATCCGGGACGCGGGGGGAGTGATCGGGCACCTCGCCACTGTCACCGACGTGACCGCGCTGCGGATGGCAGAGAATGCCGCGTCCGCGGCCAGTGCAAGGTTCGAGGCCGCTTTCGACTCCTCGCCGCTGGGAACGGCCATCGTGTCGCTCGACGGCACGGTATTGGAGGCCAACCGGCGACTTCTCGACCTGGCCGGTCGGTCCTCCCCGGTCGTGAACGAGCCGATCGAGGCGATCTTCCTGGGTGTCGAAGTCGGTGGCGACGGCGACGAGGGCGGCGAAGCCGGGCAGCTGGTCGACGGCGCGGTCAACGCTCCGTCCACCCGTCAGCGTCTGGACCGACGGATGCGACGTGCCGACGCCGAGGAGACCTGGGTCAAGGTGAGTATCGCCGAGATTCAAGAAAGCGAGGAGACCGGGCAGCTGCTGTACCAGCTGGAGGACATCACGGCCCGTCGTCTCGCCGAAGCCCGGGTGGAACACCTGGCCTTCCACGACCCGCTGACGAACCTGCCCAACCGGCTGCTCCTGCTGGACCGGCTGAACCAGGCTCTGCTGCAGGCGTCGCGCCGGGGTTTGGGGGTCGCGGTGCTGTTCCTCGACCTGGACCGGTTCAAGTTCGTCAATGACAGCCTCGGCCATCAGGCCGGCGACGCGGTGCTGACCGAGGTTGGCATCCGTCTGCGGCAGAGTGTCCGCTCCACCGACACGGTCTCCCGCATCGGGGGAGACGAGTTCGTGGTGATCTGCCCGGACGTCGGCAGCGGCGCTGACGTGGAGAAGATCGCGGAGACGATCCAGAGGGCCATCGCGATCCCGATCGCGGTGGGCGAGCAGACCGCATCCGTCGATGCGAGCATCGGCATCGCCTTCGGTCTCGGCCAGGACGATGCCGAGACGCTGCTGCACAACGCGGACCAGGCGATGTACCTGGCGAAGGGTCGAGGGCGCGCACGCTACGAGATCTTCGACGACGACCTGCGCACTCGCATCCACCAGCGACTCGACTCTGAGCTGGCGCTGCGCGACGCGGTCGAACTGGGCGAAATCGAGACGTGGTACCAGCCGATCGTCGACCTGCAGCAGAACACGGTCGTGGCGACGGAGGCCCTGGCGCGCTGGCGCCGACCCGCGCGCGGTGTGATCCAGCCGGGCGATTTCATTGCGATCGCGGAGGAGGTCGGGCTGATCAAGCAGATCGGCACCGAGGTGCTCGGCCAGGCTTGCCGCGCGGCGAACGCGCTGGAGCGGGGGATGGCGGTCAGCGTCAACGTCTCGGCCCGGCAATTCGTGCAGGATGACTTCGGCCAGGTCGTGAAGCGCGCGCTGGACGAGTCGGGCCTGCCGCCCGAGCAGTTATGGCTGGAGCTGACCGAGAGCGCTGTGCTCGAAGCGATCGACTCGGCCGCGAAGACCTTCCAGGAACTGCGCGGACTGGGGGTGCGGCTGGCCATCGACGATTTCGGAACCGGCTACTCCTCGTTCACCCACCTGCGGGCGTTCACCGTGGACCTGTTGAAGATCGACCTGACGTTCATTCGCGATCTCGAACGCTCACAGCACGATCGCGCGATCGTGGAGGGCATCCTGCGTCTGGCGGATTCTCTGCATGTGGATGTCGTCGCGGAGGGAATCGAGACGACGAACCAGCGCGACCTGCTGAAAGCCATGGGCTGTCGCTTCGGCCAGGGCTACCTGTTCTCCAAGCCGGCTCCCTCCGTGCAGCCCATGGTGCAGTTCGTCCACTAGCCGTGGCTGCCGCCCCGCCTGCCGCCGTGGCTGCCGCCCCGCCTGCCGCCCCGCCGGTGACTGTTCCCGTTCCGGTCGAGAGTGACCGCTACAGCAGGCACTCTCGACCGGAACGGGAACTCTCGGGTTCGAGTCTGCCTTGAGACCAGCCAGGAACCTGATCGGACGGGTCAGGCGTCCAAGATCAGGCGTCTTGGTGGGGATCGGGCAGGAGGGGGTTTTTGCCGGGCAGGGGTACCGGCGCGGTCCTCATTTAGGGGGACAAGCACCCCCGTCCGGGGTCCAGGCGGAGCGGGGCCCGACTGATAAATTCGGGTCAGGCGGTGAAGCCGGCCGCCCTTGCGACAGGAACCATGATGAGCGTCAGCGAAGCCCAGGTACTGTCCGGCTTCGAGCGTTCCGACTGGTCGAACGGCACGACGGGAACGCAGGCCGCGCCGGGGATCCGCCGGGCGCAGTTCACCGCGTCTGACACCCGGCAAGCCGCCCGCGAATTCCACGCCGGCGTCGCCCACCCCGACACCGCGCTGGTGATGTTCTTCTGTTCGGTGCAGTATGACCTCGACCTGATGGCCTCCGATTTGCAGCGGCTCTTCGTCGGCGTGCAAGTGGTCGGCTGCACGACCGCGGGTGAAATCGGCCCGTCCGGCTATCTGGACCACAGCATCACCGGAGCGAGCTTCCCCCCGGGCAGCTTCAAGGTTGTCAGCGGCGCCCAGCACCAGCTTCACCAGTTTGAACCGGCCCAGGCCCAGAACCTCACGCAGCACCTTCTGCGCCAACTTGACCGCGCCGAGCCGCTGGCCGGCGGCAGCAACACCTTCGCGTACCTGTTGATCGATGGGCCTGTCCGTGCGCGCAGAAAAGGTCAGCCGCGCCGTGCAGAACGGGCTGGGTCGAATTCTCGTGCTCGGCGGTTCGTCGGGCGACGGCATGCAGTTCACCGAGACCTGCGTCTGTGCAGACGGCGCGTTCCGAACCGGTAGTGCGGTTCTGGTCCTGATCAGCACGATGCTGCCTTTCCGCACGTTCAAGACCGACCATTTTGTTCCGACCGACGACCGGGTCGTCGTCACGAGAGCGGATGCCGACCGCCGGGTCGTGTACGAAATCGATGGGCGGCCGGCGGCGGAGGCCTACGCGCAACTGGTGGGGGTGCCGGTGGCGGAACTGACCGCCCAGCACTACGCAGAATGCCCGATGGTCGTCATGATCGCGGGAACCAAATACTTGCGCGCCATCCGATCGGCCAACGCCGACGGCAGCCTGACCTTCTACTGCGCGATCGAAGAGGGCTTGGTTCTGCGCGCGGCGCGCGGCGCGCGGCCCGCGGCCCGCGGCGTGGGCCTCGCGGAGAAGCTGGAGGACACGTTCGTCGAGATCGAGACGGCGATCGGCCGACCTCAGCTGGTGATGGGGTGCGATTGCATCCTGCGCAAGGTCGAGACGAAGTTTCGCGGGCTGGTCGGTCAGTCGCTGGTCGGGATCGTGCTGATCGAAGACGGCCGGTTCACCTACTCCAATTCACGGTTCGCCGACATGTTCGGCTACTCCGAACCGGAAATCCGGGAGCGCGGCCCGCTAGATGAGTGAGTCCTAATGGTCGTAGGCGATGAGGGATCGTTTGTTGGGTGTTCCGAGGAGCCAGTTGTGCCAGATTCCGGCGGCGAGGGCGAGTAG
>NZ_SOGU01000007.1:0-28000 GCF_004403275.1 Cryobacterium sp. TMT4-10 | reverse complement strand
CCTATAAAGTTTCTTTCCTTGACAGTCAGAAACCTAGACAGGAAGCGGCGTGCGGCCGTTAAGGCGCTCCGAAAGACCCACAGATGCAGCAGGAGAGCCCCCAAAAGCGAACGTTCTGGGTTGCACGTTTTGCCAGGATCTACCCGCTCTACCTGGTCGCGCTGATCGTGGCATTCCCCATCCTCGTTAAAGGAGTTCTCGAGCACTCCGTCGCTCTACCACTTGCGATTCAGTCCGTCGTGCTGAGCCCGATACTGCTTCAGGCGTGGTCACCCAACGCTGCGGTGACGTGGAACATGGCGGCTTGGACGCTGAGCGCTGAGGCACTCTTCTATATTCTGTTCCCATTCCTCCTGGGGCCGCTCGCTCGCCTGTCACAGCGAGTACTCGTGACAGGTGGAGTCGCGCTCCTCGTGACGGCCGGTGGGGTCGCAGTCGCTCAGGCGCAGTACGCACCCTCCTTCGTGTGGCAGGAGGCGGTCACGCACCTTCCTGCCGTCCGGATCCTGGAATTCGTGATCGGGGTGATCCTGGGGATTGGGTTCGTCGTCCACGGATGGCGTGTCCCCGGGCGGTCGGCTGGTTTCCTGTTAGCGCTGGCCGCAGTTCTACTGTGCATCGTTCCGGGTCTCGCCCCGAAGAACTTAATCGGCAATGCCCTCCTGATCCCGTTGTTCGCTCTCTTGATCTTGGCCCTCGCGAACGGAACCGGATGGACGGGCCGCATCCTCTCAACACGGACAGCCGTCCTGCTCGGCGAAAGCAGCTACGCTGTGTACCTTCTCCACCTTCCTCTGTACCAGTACTACAATCGGGCAGCGGACTTGGTGGCGCCGACATTCGCTGTCTCTCTAGCGGGTGTGTTTTTGTTTACCATCGCGCTCGTCTTTGTTGCGATATTCGCCTACCGCTACATCGAAGTCCCCGCGCGGCGCCAGATTCGAACGGTCTGGAAGGCACACGAGGACAGGAAGGCGGTCACCCCCCGCCTTCTTCTGCTGCCGAAAGGTCCCATAGCAGCTAGCCCAACGGCTCTGCATGACTAGTGCCGCATCCAGTCATCCTCGACAGTGTTATCCACGCTCGACGCGCTAGCCGAGCGGTGTGTTAGCGAAAGTGAACACTGCGTAGCTGGGCACGGCCAATCGGCCGACCTTGATCGCGACAATGGGCGCCGGAGGGTACTTGAGCCGATATGGGGGATCAGTGTGGGGGACGGCGACGATCGTCCCGACATCCCTTGCCCGTCTAACCGTCACGCCTCAAAGGAGGCGGTACTACCCAAGACCACGATTCGGTCCGGCTTCAACCGGGTCATCACTTCGGTTTTTCGAATACGGTCGTTAAGCCCAGAACGATCGGAGTGAAGGCAATGACTTTTTCCGGCATTGATGGTCTTTAAATCAATGTGCAGCGCGCCCAGATTGCCTGCGCGTTCACCGCCGAACGGTCCGAGCTCTGTGGCACCCGCGATTGGTTGGACCGCAGCCTCTCTCGAACCCGAACCGAGTAAACTTGCAGATCGGATTTTAGGGGCTGTGCACGTGGTCGACCTGGACCTTCCGCTGTGCGCGCGCCTGGACGCGCTGCAACGCGAGGCGGAGCCGCAGCTCACGGCCGTGCGGCGGCTCGACGTGGGCGGCAACCACTAGTCGCGCTCCGAGCGCGACACCTTCGCGCGCCTCTACGAGGACCGCATCGTGCAGCTGCGGCTCGAGGTCGCGTCCGACGACGCGGATGCCGGCTCCCTCTACCGCTACATCGGCCGGGTCGGCCTGCGCGACGAAGACCTGCAGCCGCTGCTGCTGCTGGACTGGCGGGTGCCGCAGGCCAGCGCGTTCTACCAGGCCACCGCGGCCACGCCGCACGGGGCCCGCGCCCGGCGCCACCTGCTCTCGAAGGGGCGGTAGATCATGCGGATTGAGGACGAGATCCTCGACGCCGCACTGCTCGCCGCCCTGACCGCGCAGCGCACCGGACACATGTCCGACATCGTCTCCACGATCCAGGCCGAGCAGGACCGCATCACCCGTTCCGACTTCATCAAGGGCGTGCTCGTCGTGCAGGGCGGTCCCGGCACCGGCAAGACCGCCGTGGCGCTGCACCGCGACGCGTACCTCCTCTATACACGTACGCACCGGGATCGGATGATCCTGGCGAAAGTCCTGAGCCTCGTCGTCGGCGATGTGCATGCGCTCGTGATGGCATCCGTAGTTGCATATTTCGTCTTTGTCGCACTGCCCCTGCTAGTGCTGTGCAGACCGACAGACCACAAAGTGTTGAGCTTCGCCAAGCGCAGTCCTGCGGCTATTCGCGGGGAGTAGATCTGCGAGACGCGAAGAAATGCGGCGCCCCGTCGCGGTGGACGGCGAGATGTTGCGTTTCTGAAAATGGCGAGCGTACCTTGTTGCTGCTCTGTTCCAAGGAAGTGGTACCCCTTGTATTGGTTAGTTGCGTCAGGCTGGCTTCGCAGCGCGTGCTAACGGGTGGATGCCTCTCGTGGCCTTGACCCCGGAGAGTGGACACGGGTTAAGCGGCGAGTTGGATCTCTGCGGCCTGTGACGAGTATTGCATCTCGAAGTCCACTGGCGTGACGTGCCCGATCGAGGAGTGCCGGCGGCGGCGGTTGTAGCGGTCCTCGATCCAGTCCGCGACGCCTTGGATCGCGCGGGCTCGGGTGGGCCAAACCCGGCGGTAGTAGAACTCGGTTTTCAAGGTCGCGAAGAAGCTCTCAGCCATGGCGTTGTCCCAGCAGATCCCGGTGTATCCCATCGACCGGGTGATGCCGTTCTTGGCGGCAAACAGGGTGATCTGCTCCGACGCGTACTGGGTGCCGCGGTCCGAGTGGAAGATCACGTCGCCGGGCGGTCTCCGCGCAGCACCATGGCCATCGTGAGGGCGTCCTGGATGAGGTCAGTGCGCATGTGGTCGGCGATGGCCCAGCCGATCACGCGGCGGCTGTGAGCGTCGATGACGGTCGCCAAATACACCCACCCCTCCCAGGTCCTCAGGTAGGTGATATCGCCCACCCAGACCTGGTTCAGCGACCCGGTATCCCACTCGCGTTTGACGGCGTCGACCGGGTAGGCGTCAGCGTGGTCGATGATCGTGGTCGTCTTCCACTTCTTCGGACAAATGCCCACCAATCCCAGGCGTTTCATGGTCGCGGCGACGGTCTTGCGGGAGATGATCTCCCCGTCCGCGCGGAGATCGGCCAGGATCCTCGGCGCCCCGTAGACCTCGTCGGAATCGCCGTGGAAGAAGGCCACTTTTTGCTCGATATGCACCCGCCGAAGCGACGCCGGCGACGGCGGCCGGCCGACCCAGGGTCACGTCCCGCTGAGTGGTGGAGTTTCTCGACACCGTGCAGGTCAGTGTTTCTGATTATGCAGCAGTGAGCTCGGGAACGGTAATCACCCCCGTGAGCACGCTGGCGTCGTCGTTGTTGAGGGCGTCGTTGAGGGCGTCGTTGAGGGCGCCTAGCTGGCGCATAGAGCCCTCGGAGAGGTAGCGGCGGGTCGAGGCTTCCCACTCGTCGTGTTGCTCGACGAGGACGGCGCCAGCGAGACGGAGCAGGGCCGCGGGGTTGGGGAATACGCCCACGACGTCGGTGCGTCGTTTGATTTCTTTGTTGAGGCGTTCGATGGGGTTCGTGGACCAGATCTGCCGCCAGTGTTTGGGCGGGTGGGAACCCGCTGAACGCGAGCAGGTCCTCGCGGGCGTCGTGGAGCATTTGGGCGACTTTGGGGTGGGAGCGTTCGAGCATGCGGGTGACTTCATCGAACTGGGCCTGGACGTGTTTCGCGTCGGGTTGGGCGAAGATGGTGCGGATCACGCTGGCGACCATTTCCTGGCTCGCGCGCGGCACGATGGAGAGCACGTTGCGCATCTGGTGCACCCTGCAGCGCTGCCAGCTCGCGCCTTGGAACACGGTGCCGATGGCTTTCTTCAAGCCCGTGTGGGCGTCGGAGATGACGAGCTTGACCCCGTCCAGGCCCCGGGTCCTCAGCGAGCGGAGAAAGCTCGTCCAGAAGGCCTCGGTCTCGCTGTCGCCCACGTCGAAGCCGAGGACCTCGCGGCGCCCGTCGGCGGCAACACCGATCGCGACGACCATGGCTTGAGAGATGACGCGGTGGTTCACGCGGGCCTTGCAGTACGTGGCATCGAGGAACACATACGGGTAGCCGGTCTCGCCGAGGTCCCGGTCGCGGAACGCGGCCACTTCCCCGTCCAGATCCGCGCAAATCCGGGACACTTCCGACTTCGAGATCCCGGTATCAGCGCCGAGGGCCTTGACCAGGTCGTCAACCTTCCGCGTCGAGACACCGTGGAGGTAGGCCTCCATGACGACGGCGAACAGCGCCTGGTCCACCCGGCGGCGCCGCTCGAGCAGCGCGGGAAAGAACGATCCTTGCCGCAGCTTGGGGATCTTCAGGTTCAGGTCCCCGGCCGTCGTCGACAGGACGCGCGGGCGGGTCCCGTTGCGTTGGGTGGTGCGGTCTTCGGAGCGTTCGAAACGGCCGGCACCGATGATGGCGCTGGCCTCCGCATTGATGAGTTCCTGGTAGAGCGTTTCGGTCGCGACGCGGATGCGGTCGGGGACATGGGTGAGCTTGAGTTCCGCGAGGAGGTCAAGCAGGGCAGACTGGTCTAGAGCCATCGTGTGATGTGTCTTTCTGTGAGTTCTTTGATCGGTTCTCACTGACCATCGCACGATGGTTTCCTACGTTGTTAATCCAACGCCCCAAGACCGGGAACTACACCACTCCACGGGACGTGACCGACCCAGCGTAGTAGCCCGACCGGGAGACCTCGAGAAGACGGACCATGCGGGTGATAGTGAAGTTGGTCTTCTCCGCCAGCATCAGTTCGAACGCTTGCCGTTCGTATCCGACGCTTCCTGGGCGAAGAAGATGGACGCTTTTTCAAGAACGCCCTGTCCATCTTCAGGTCCGCGTTTTCTTTCCGAAGCCGCAGCAGCTCAGCTCGTTCAGACTCCGTCACCTCGGTCTGCCCGGTCTCGTTGCGACCCTTGAACGCGGTCACCCACCGGCCCAGCGTGGCCTCGTTGATCCCGAGCTCGCGGGCGACGGTCGCGACCGCTCTGCCGGTGGTCAACACCAGCTTCACGGCCTCGTCTTTGTACTCAGGAGTGAACTCCCGACGTGATCTTGCCATAGTGAACATTCTCTCTTGTGAGGTGTCCACTCGACGGGGTCAGGGCCATCGAGGGATGGGGCGTCCGTATAGTGGAAGCAGTAGTTCCTGCGCGTGGAAGGCAGAAAAGTTATGGCGCCGTTCGATGGGCGACAAGTAATCGCGGTTTTTGCACCTTCTTATCCACCTGCGTTCCTAGGCGGCGGGCCCGCGCGTTCTTTGGACGCGCTGGTGGGCGCCGCGGCGTCACGGTACGACATCGCGGTTCTCGCGCCTGACCGGGATCTTGGCGGGTCGGGACCTCTGGCCGTCATTTCGAACCGTTGGATTGCCAGAGATGGCTCCACGGTGATGTATGTTTCCTCAGGTCCTCGCGACGTCCTCGCAGGGCTGACGGCAGCTCGCCGCCGAGCGCCACAGGTTCTATACCTAAACAGCTTTTTCAACCCCGTGTTTTCGATCCTGCCTCATGTTCTTTGGCGGTTCGGATTCTGGGGTCGCCCCGTGCGATTGATGGCACCGCGGGGTGAAATGGGGCGAGGCGCATTGGGTCGTCGGTCTTTGAAGAAGAAGATGTTCATGGTCTTATTCCGTATATTGCGTCTAAATCATGGTCTCGTTTGGCATGCTTCCTCTCCGGCCGAGGCAGATGACATTCGTCAGATTTGGGGCGACGGCGCGGACATAATCATCCGCGAGAATGAGACCAGGCTTCCGGGAGTTGCGTCGACCCCGATATTGGCCCCTGCGGGGTCTCCCGTGCGGCTCGTTTATTTGGCTCGTATTGTTGAACACAAGGGCCTCGCCATCGCCCTCGAAGCGCTGGCGTCGTGCACGGCGCAGGTCCGTTTTGACATCTTGGGCGGTTTCGAAGACGTCGGGTATGCGGCAAGGTGTCAAGCCGCAGCTGCGGCTCTCCCGCCTAACGTGGAAGCACGGTTCTGGGGGCCGGCTGAACCGGAGAGCATCCGGGCAATCCTCGAGGACCGAGACATTCTTCTTTTGCCGACTGCGGGAGAGAACTTTGCCCACTCTGTTGCCGAGGCTCTCTCAGCATCTTGCGTCGTCATCGCTTCGCATACCACGCCATGGACCCGGACCTTGTCCTCCGGAGGTGGTCATGCCGTTACGGAGCGAACGGTCGAAGCTTGGGAGCGGGCGCTCAGCAACTTCGTGAACCTAGATGCTGAATCCTTGCTCCAAGCGCGTCTGGGCGCCATGCGCGCCTATAACCGCTGGAAGAGCAGGCCGCAGGACATGCATGTGTTCGATCAGGTTTCCCTCAGGCACACTCAGGACGTCTCGGACGACTAGTTAGTCAGCGCCTCAGAGTAGTTCAACGTTTGAGGAATGAAGCCTGTACTTAGTGTCGAGGACGGGGAGAGCAATCCCCTCAAGTACCGATAGGTCAAGCTCATCGTGATCGGTTATGACAACAGCGGCATCAAAGTCCGACAGCGAGTCGGTGCTCAGATCGGTCTTGCAGACCCCAAAAGGCCAGCGATGCTGTTCGACATGATCGTCGACAGCCGAGAGTACCGCCCCAAGTTCACTGAGCAATTCGATTAGGCGGAGAGAAGGCGCTTGGCGAATGTCGCCGGTGTTCTTCTTGTATGCCAGCCCGACGATCAGGACGCGTGATCCCCGGAGTGCTTTGCTCTCGCGATTGAGCATGAGGATCAGTCGCTCCGCGACGTAGTCGGGCATGTGATCATTCACGTCATTTGCCAGTTCAACGAAACGAAAGTTCTGTCCAAGTTTTCGACGCACTTGCCAAGAGAGATAACTCGGGTCGACGGGCAGGCAGTGCCCTCCGACGCCGGGGCCGGGCGTGAACTTCATGAAGCCGAAGGGTTTCGTCGACGCCGCTTCAATTGACTCCCAAACATTGACGCCGAGCTGATTGGCAAAGATCGCAAGTTCGTTTACTAGCGCGATGTTGACATGACGAAATGTGTTCTCAAGAAGCTTCGCGAGCTCGGCCTCCTTTGGGCTCCTCACGGGCACGGTGCGATTCACCAGGCAGTCGTAGAAAGATTGGACTGCGGTCAATGAGGCGGCGTTGATCCCGGACACAACCTTGGGGGTTTCAACGAAGCCCCAGACCTTATTGCCTGGGTCGATCCGTTCGGGGCTGTATCCCACCTGGAAATCACGTCCCGCAGTGAGCCCCGAGCCCTGTTCGAGGATGGGAACCAAAAGCTCTTCGGTCGTGCCGGGATAGGTAGTTGACTCCAGCACCACGGTGGCGCCGGGCTTCAGCCTCACCGAGAGCGATGCGGCTGAGCTCTCAATGAATGAAAGGTCTGGAAGACTTTCGCGGAGCGGCGTCGGAACCGTAATCACAGCTACATCGAATCCAGCGCTGTCGTCATAGTCGGCCGTTGGTAAATACCGGCCAGAATCGAGCGCTGAACGCAGTTTTTCGCTGGAGATGTCATCGACGTAGGAGATCCCCGCTCGAAGACTCTCGGTCCGGTTGGTGTCCAGGTCCACGCCAATCACGTTGAACCCTACGGTGACGGCCCTCATTGCAACCGGAAGACCCACGTAGCCTTGGCCGACAACTACGAGCGTGCGATTCGTGTGCATGATTCCCTATTCGCGGGTTTATCTTTCTGCCAAGGCAGTGTGGCCGCAAGGAAAAAACTACCAGAGGTAACCCAGATGGGGCACACTGCTGAGGGACTCTCTATTCGACACAGTCGAGGCGGTCAAAATGAGCTCCTATCGACGGCGGCTGTGCAGTCACGTTCGCCTTGCCGGGCAGCGTGATACCTGGGTCACCAGCTTGGCGCGAGCAGCGGCTTCAGGCAAATGGCTTGGCTGCCTCCGAAATCGAGTGGACCTGGATGTTGCGCCGTTGAATAAAAGGGGCCCGACTCGCGTAGTCTCGGTGTGGAGCCATTCGGCTTCGCGATCAATTCCAGGGGGATGAGTCGCAGCCGTCGGTTGTTCGACGGGCGTGCTCGACGCTAAAGCGTTCTGTCGTTCGTCGGCGCGACATTCCACGCACCCCAGTCGAACAAAAACGGAGAGCGATGCCTCGCGCGCTTATTACCGGAATTACCGGACAAGATGGCCTCTACTTGGCGGAACTGCTCCTGCAGAAGGGCTACGAGGTGTTTGGCCTCATCCGCGGCCAGAACAATCCAAAGATAGACCTCGTGCGCCAGATCGTTCCCCGGGTAACCCTGCTGAACGGCGATTTAACAGATGTTTCCAGCTTGGTCCGCGTGCTGTCGATCGCCCAGCCGGACGAGGTGTATAATCTGGGCGCCATCTCATTCGTCGCCTATTCTTGGGAGAATGCGTCTATGACCTCCGACGTCACGGGCAAGGGGGTCTTGAATATCCTTGAGGCTACCCGCCTGTACGCCGGTGACGACATCTCGAAAGTCCGTTTCTATCAGGCGTCCTCGTCGGAAATGTTCGGCAAAGTCCAAGATGTTCCGCAGCGGGAAAGTACGCTGCTCTGGCCGCGTTCACCATACGGTGTCGCGAAGGTCTTTGGCCACTACATGACCATCAATTATCGCGAGTCATACGGTCTTCACGCCTCCAGCGGCATTCTCTTCAACCATGAGTCACCGAGGCGCGGTCCGGAGTTCGTGACCCGGAAGGTCTCACAGGCCGTTGCGCGAATCAAGCTAGGGGTTCAGTCGGAACTGACTCTTGGAAACCTCGATGCCAAGCGGGACTGGGGTTTCGCCGGCGACTACGTTGACGCGATGTGGCGCATGCTTCAGCAGCCCGAGGGAGGCGACTTCGTGGTGGCCACCGGAGAAACACACTCCATTAGAGAACTGATAAACGTTGCCTTCGGTGCCGTTGGCATTGAGGATTGGAGGCCCTTCGTCAAACAGGATCCTCGCTTCATGCGCCCCGCCGAAGTTGACCTCTTGATCGGTGACCCGAGCAAGGCGCGGGATGTGCTCGGTTGGGAGCCTCTCGTGGGCTTCGAGGAACTCGTGACCATGATGGTCGAGAACGACGTAGTCGAGCAAACGATTTTGGCTCGCTAGGCGGCGCCCCAGATGCCTCGCGCGTTCGTCACGGGAATCTCCGGTCAGGATGGGAGCTACCTCTCTGAGCAGCTTCTTGCACAAGGATGGGACCTGCACGCGCTCGTTCGCGAGGCGAGCCGGAGTGACGAGCAGCCAGTTGGCGACCAGGTGGTTCAGCACGTCGGCGACTTGACGGATTTCGTCGGCGTGACGCGAATCCTTGACGAGGTGGAGCCGGACGTCGTCTTCAATCTCGGCGGGATTAGCTCCGTGGCAACATCGTGGGATGAACCGGCAGCTACCGGGGAGATCAGCGGCGTCGCGGTTGTTGCGCTGCTCGACGCGTCGCTGCGCCTTCAAGAGCGACGGGGCTCCGAGGTCAGATTTGTTCAAGCGTCCAGTTCGGAGATATTCGGCGATGCCGAAGTAGCTCCCCAGTCGGAACTCACGCCCCTGAGGCCGATCTCTCCCTACGGCTTGGCGAAAGCCTACGCACATCAGGCTGTGGGGATCTACCGAGCCAAGGGCCTATTCGCGACGTCATGCATTTTATATAACCATGAGTCACCTCGTCGGCCCCGTAGCTTCGTGACGCGAAAGATCACCGCAGGTGCGGCCGAAATTGTGGCGGGGAAGTCCGACCGGCTCATGCTTGGCAACCTTGATGTCAAGCGTGATTGGGGATGGGCGCCTGACTACGTGGACGCTCTCACGCGTGCTGCAGCGGCTCCGGAACCTGCTGACTACGTCATTGCGACGGGGGTAGCACACTCGGTTCGAGAGTTCGTGGCTGCGGCGTTTAACGCCGTTGGGATACCGGACTGGGAGTCATATGTGGGAACCGATGCGAGGTTCGTGCGACCGGCCGATGCGCACGAAATGCGCGGCGACTCGAGCAAAGCGCTGAGCGTCCTGGGATGGAGTCCGACGGTCGATTTCACAGAGGTTGTCGCCTTAATGACTAGGCACGACCTAGGACTGCTCGCTCCCTGAATATTGGGTTTGCTCTCCGACACGCGCGCGGCAGTTGTCTCCGTTCGACTGGTGCCGGTCAAGAGCCTAGAGGCCTCTTTATTGAGAACACTGAAATCCCGATGGTGTTGCCATGATGGACGCTTCGCCTTGTGAGGTGCTCACGCTCGGGGTTCATGCCCACGCGAATAATTGCTGAGGGATTCCCTCCCGAGCGTCGAGCGGTTCTGCATCCCTCGCGCAACCTGATTCAATGGCTCAGTGAGCGTAACAACTGAGTTCAGAGCGCGTCGGCAGAACAGGCGCGTGAAATCGCGCATCCATCGACGGTGGTGGTTCTGGCCCGCGGTCCTCCTCAGCGTGGTGACGATCCTTGGTGTCTGGGTTGGCGTGCGAGGTCTAATGGCAAAAGGAGAGCTGGAAGCGGCCATGCCTATTGCAGCGACGGTGAAGTCCCAAGTTCTTGCGGGCGACTCGGCTTCGGCGAGATCGAGCGTGAAGTCCATGGCGTCACATACTGCTCGAGCACGCGAGTTGACCAGCGACCCACTTTGGAGGGTCGCGGAAATCGTGCCGATCATCGGGCCCAACCTCCTGGCCGTCCGAGAACTGGCGGGCATCACTGACGATGTGATATCTGGGGCGGTGCAGCCGCTGGCAGACGTCGCCTCCACCTTGGAACCGGCGACCCTTATGCCAGCGGCCGGTGCAATTAGCCTGGAGCCAATCGAGGAAGCCGCTGCGACCGTGGGCCAGTCCAGCAAAGTGGTTTCCGCAGCAAGTGAACGCCTGAGGGCGATCAACACCAGCGCGACCGTAGGCCAGCTCACGAGTGCCATCAAACAGTTCAACGGATTGCTTGCGGCTGTCGGGCCCGCGCTCGCCTCGGCAAGTGAGCTTCTTGGCATAGCGCCAGACGCTCTCGGCGCGAACGCACCCCGCAACTACGTAATTGTGTTCCAGAATAACGCTGAGGCACGGGCGCTCGGTGGGACCTCGCTCTCATTTGCCCTTATTACGGTTGACAAGGGACACATCACTCTCGGCAATGCCGTACCTGCAGGATTCGGGAACTTCGCCTACTACCAAGAGTCGGTGATCCCGATGCCAGACGGGGTCTCAGCGCTGTACGGTTCAGAGTTCGGCCGCGCCATGTCGAACGTCACGGTGCGCCCCAGTTTCGTCAGCGCGGCTGAGGTGGCACGGGAGATGTGGAAGCGACAGTTCGGCACCGGCGTCGACGGCGTGATTTCGGTTGATCCAATTGCACTCGGATACTTGCTGCGTGCTACCGCACCGATCCCACTCACGACCGGCGACGTCCTCACGAGCGAGAGCCTCGTACCGCTGCTCCTGAATGGTGTCTATACGCGCTATTGGTCGGACAACATTGGCGCCGATAATTCGGCACAGGACGCTGTCTACGCGGAGATTGTTGAGAAGACTTTTGGGGAGCTGTCGAGCGGAAGTCTCGACCCGGCGTTGCTGACATCCGCCCTGACGCAGGCCGTCAGAGAACGTAGGGTCCTCATGTGGAGTCCCGACGAGAAAGAAGAGGCCGTTTTTGCGTCCCTCGGGGTTGACGGCGCACTGCCCAAGAGCGATGTGAAGATCGACAAAGTTGGAGTCTACTTTCAGGAAAACGTCGGCTCGAAGATGAACTACTACCTGAAGCAAGCTGTCAGCCTGGGCCAGGCCGCGTGCCGAGCCGATGGAAAGGCGTCCTATCGCATCGGCGTTGATCTCACCAACGAGCTGCCGCTTGATGCGGCGACATCGATCAGTCCGTCGATTCTTGGGCAGTACATCCGGGAGGGGCTTGCCCCTGCCGTGCAACGAATGTTGGTGATGGTCTATGCCCCGCCCGGTTCGCAGATCGTGGGAGCCACGGTTGACGGGGCTGCGGTGCCGCTCGAATCGTTCCACGACACCGACTACCCGGTGGCGAAGCTGATCGTGAGCATGGAGCCCGGCGCCACGTCGAAGATGACAATCGACGTGGTGGCGGCTGGCGCCAGCAAGAAGGCGCTCGAGGCTCAGGTCACTCCGATGGTGAACCCCACGACGATCTCGGATCTGCCGCTCGACTGCGCGACTGTCGCGGTGGGGTAGCCGTCGCGGCGGGGCTACAGGCCGATGGCGAAGGCGGCGGAGCCGATGACGCCGGCGGAGACCGCAGCGACGGCCAGAAAGGCGTACTGCAGTCCTTTGGTGCTGCGACCTCGTCGCAATAATGCCTTGTGGCTCATCTGCTCGGGCCGGATTTTAGTCACAATTTTCACTGTAGTGCTGCGGTGACACCAGACTCGCGGTTTTCCGCCCCCCAAGGAGGGGGGTTGGGCCGCCTCGCCTGATGTCCGAGGTTAGGCTTCAGGGGTGGAGAAGACGATATGAAACTATCCGTAATCGGCTGTGGCTACCTCGGGGCCGTGCACGCTTCGGCGATGGCCGAGTTGGGCCACGACGTGGTGGGCATCGATATCGATGCTCGAAAAATCAACCAGCTGGCCGCGGGCACACCGCCGTTCTACGAGCCCGGCCTGCCCGAGATTCTCACCTCGGCCATGGCATCGGGTCGGCTGCGCTTCAGCACCGACGTTGCCGATGCCGCCGGCGCGCAGGTGCATTTCGTCGGCGTCGGCACCCCGCAGAAAGCGGGCAGCCACGCCGCCGATCTCAGCTACGTCGACGCGGCCGTGCAGTCGCTGCTGCCGCATCTTGCCGCCGGTGACCTGGTCGTGGGCAAAAGCACGGTGCCGGTCGGCACCGCGGCCCGCCTGGCCGACGTGATCGAGGCATCCGGCAGTGGGGCTAGCCTGGCCTGGAACCCCGAGTTTCTGCGCGAGGGCTTCGCCGTGAAAGACACCATCAGCCCCGACCGCCTGGTCTACGGGGTGCCGGCCGGCGCGGCCGGCGAGCATGCCACCGCGCTGCTGAACGAGGTCTACGCGTCGGCGATGGCTGCTGAGACGCCACTGATCGTGACCGACTACGCGACGGCCGAGCTCGTGAAGGTCGCAGCGAATGCGTTCCTCGCCACCAAGATCAGTTTCATCAACGCCATGAGCGAGATCGCTGACGTCTCCGGGGCGAACATCACCGAGCTGGCCGACGCCATCGGGTTCGACAACCGCATCGGCCGCCGCTTTTTGAACGCGGGCGTCGGGTTCGGCGGCGGCTGCCTGCCCAAGGACATCCGCGCGTTCACGGCCCGTGCCGAGGAACTGGGCCGGGGCGAGTCGGTCTCCTTCCTGAAGGAGGTCGACGCGATCAACATGCGCCAGCGGCAACGGGTGGTCGCGATGACCCTGCAGGCCCTGGACAAGCCCGTCTACACGGCCAAGGTGGCCGTGCTTGGGCTCAGCTTCAAGCCGCACTCCGACGACGTGCGGGACTCGCCGGCGCTAGACGTGGCCGTGCAGCTTCGGGGCCTCGGCGCCGACGTGGTGGCGACCGACCCGCAGGGGATCGAGAACTCGAGGTTGCGGCATCCGCAGCTCACCTATTCGACCAGCATCGAGGAGACCCTGCGCGCCGCCGACGCGGTCGTGCTGGTTACCGAATGGGCCGAGTTCAAGCAGATCGACCCGGTGTGGGCAGCGACACTGGTGCGCGTGCCGATCATTATTGACGGTCGCAACACCCTGGACGCCGCCGCCTGGCGGGCTGCCGGCTGGACCTACCTGGGGCTGGGGCGACCGTGACCGCTGATTCGCATGGCGCACCGGTGATCCGGCCGAAACGGCGAGGGTGGCGGATCGCCCTCGTCGCCATCGCCGCCGTCGTTCTGTTGGTTGGTGGGGCTGCGGGTGTCTACGCCTGGACTCTCAGCAATACCTTCGATAGCCAGACCGTGAAGATCCCCGATGTGTTCCCCGACGAGGCGTCACGGCCGCCGGCGGCAACCGGTGACGCGGGAAACGGTGACGGGGCAACCGGGCAGAACATCCTTCTGCTGGGATCGGACACCCGGGGAGCGAACGACGGGTCCATCGCCGACCTGACCGGGCAGCGCTCGGACACCATCATGGTGGTGCACGTGCCGGCGAACGGCAAGAGCCTCTACGTCATGTCGATCATGCGTGACAGCTGGGTCGACATTCCGGGTCGGGGCGAGGCCAAGATCAACGCCGCCATGTCGTATGGCGGGGTTCCCCTGGCCGTGCAGACCATCGAGGGTTTGCTCGGTGCGCGCATCGACCATGTGGCCATCGTCGACTTCACCGGGTTCAAGGGCATCACGGATGCCCTGGGCGGCGTCGACATCGACAATCCGGTCGGCTTCGACGCAGGGGGTGAGCACTTCGCCCAGGGAGTCCACCGGTTGAACGGCACGGAGGCGCTGGCGTTCGTGCGAGAACGCCATGCCTTCGCGGATGGCGACTTTCAGCGGGCGCGCAACCAGCAGGCCTTCATCAAGGCCGTGCTGGGCAAGTCGCTGACGGCGGAAACCCTCACCAACCCCGCCCGGATCAGCGAACTGGTCGGGGCAATTGCCCCCTACCTCGCCGTTGACGACGGGCTGAACTCCGCCTACGTGGCCGGGCTGGCCGTGCAGCTACGCGACGTGCGCGTGGGCGACGTCACGTTCTTCACCCTGCCGACGACGGGCACCGGCACCTCGCCCGACGGCCAGTCGATCGTCGTGGTCGACCAGGAGAAGCTCAAGGCCGTGCAGCAAGGGTTCCAGACGGACACCCTCGACGCCTACCAGCCCGAGGATCAGACGATCGAATAGCGGCCCCGTTTCCCGCGCAGGTCGCTCCGGCGGCCGCGTCGGAGGGAAGCATCCGCCCATGAGCTGGGAAAGATCGCGAGGTGCCGTGCTGCGGATCACGCCGTGGCACCCGTCTTAGTGAGTTGCAATCCTGGCTGTCTCAAGCGATGCTTGGCGAGTGCATCGTGAGGAATGGCAAGAGTTGGCCGTGACGAGACTGGCGGAAGCAGAGTCGTTGCTGCTGGCTGGCCATTGGTCTGGTGCCTACTACTTGTGCGGCTATGCCGTCGAGTGTGGCATCAAGAGCCGGTTGGCCACTCAATTCAAGGCTGAGACGACCCCAAACAGGGCGTTCGTGAACGACATCCACGTTCATGATCTGGCGAAGCTTGTGCGGCTCGCCGATCTGCATAGTTCTCTCCTCGCTGAAAGCGCTACTCATCCAGGCTTTGAAGTGGCTTGGTCAGTTGCGAAAGACTGGAACGAATCGAGTCGCTATCGAGTCTGGGAAGAGAGCGAAGCGCGGGACATGGTGCGATCAATTGCTGATGAGCACGGAGTGTTTGAATGGGTGAAAAAGCAATGGTAGACATCGACCTTGAGCTCGCGCACCGAACTCTGGACCTATTGGCCAAACGCAAATTCTCTGTCGGCGCTGCACTGTTGGTGAGAGACGATAGCGGGGACCAATTCCTGCATGTCTACTCCGGAATAGTTGACATGCAGGGCCCTGCGGACTCTTATAGGGCGCTTCAGGCCGCACTTGCGGGCGTCGGCGGCCTGGTTCCACTCCGTTCCATTCGCCTTCTTCCATTCAAGCGCCCCGAGGCTCAAGCTCTGCGCGGAGCTATCGCTGTTGAGGGCGGGTCCAGTGTTCAGTTGCGGGATTCCCTCATAAATGGGTACTTCTTCGACGACGTTACTCTGCTGAAGACGCCACCTTCGTGAGTTGAGGGCTCGCACGGGAGCACGTGTCAGCCTGGATCTTGCCTGCACCCGGCACTTCGCCGGGTCGGTCTCTTTGACAACTTTTCTGGCTGGAACACGTTTCACGCGCGAGTAAACTTGAGGCTCGGATTTCAAGGGGTGTGCGAGTGGTCGACCAGGAGCTTCAGCGGGAACAGCAGTATGTGGCGAACCTGTATGCGCGTCTCGACGCGTTGCAGCGGGAGGCCGAGCAGCAGCTCGTAGCCGTGCGGCGGCTCGACGTGGGCGGCAACCACCAATCGCGGTCCGAACGCGACACGTTCGCGCGGCTCTACGAAGACCGCATCGTGCAGCTGCGCGAGGTGGACGACCGGTTGGCGTTCGGCCGGCTCGAAGTGGCCGCCGACCCCGCCGACTCTGCCTCTTTTTCCTCTGGCTCGTCTGGCTCGGCCGGCTCTGCCTCCGACCCGGGCTCCGTCTACCGTTACATCGGCCGGCTCGGGCTGCGCGACGAAGACCTGCAGCCCATCCTGCTCGACTGGCGGGTGCCGCAGGCCAGCGCGTTCTACCAGGCCACCGCGGCCACACCGCTCGGCGCCCGCGCCCGTCGGCACCTGCTGTCGAAGGGCCGCGACATCGTGCGCATCGAAGACGAGATCCTCGACGCCGCGCTGCTCGAGGGTGATTCGGCAACCGTGCACCAGGGCGAGGGCGCACTGCTGGCCGCGCTCACCGCCCAGCGCACCGGGCACATGTCCGACATCGTCTCGACGATTCAGGCGGAGCAGGACCGCATCATCCGCTCCGACCTCAAGGGCGTGCTCGTCGTTCAGGGCGGTCCGGGCACCGGCAAGACCGCCGTTGCCCTGCACCGGGCGGCGTACCTCTTATATACGCACCGGGACCGGCTGAAGAATTCCGGGGTGCTCATCGTGGGCCCGTCGGAGTCGTTCCTGCACTACATCGAGGCGGTGCTGCCGTCGCTGGGGGAGACCGGGGTGGTGCTCGCATCCGTCGGCCAGCTTTACCCGGGTGTGGAGGCGACGCGGGAGGACGCCCCGGCCGTCGCCGCGATCAAGGGCCAGACGTCTATGGCGCGCCTGATCGAGCGTGCCGTGCGGTCGCGTCAGCGGGTGCCGGCCCAGCCGCAGGTGCTTGTCGTGAACGGCGACCGGCTGACGCTGCACCCGCACCTGATCGAGACCGCCATTCACCGGGCGCGGGCCACCGGAAAGTCGTACAACGAGGCGCGGGTCACGTTCGTGAAGAACGCGCTCGGCGCGCTCGCGAAGGAGTGGCTGGCGCAGCTGAAGAAGGACGGCCGGTCGATGGACGACACCGACCTGCCGATGCTGCGCGAAGACCTGCGCCTCGCCGACGACGTGCGGGTGGCGCTGAACACGGCCTGGCTGCCGCTCACCCCCGAGAAGCTGCTGCACGACCTCTATGCTCGCCCGCAGTGGCTGGCGCAGCTCACCCCCACCTGGACGCCGGCCCAGCGCGCGCTGCTGCAGCGGCCGCGGGGCGCCGAGTTCACGATCTCCGACATTCCACTGCTCGACGAGGCGGCCGAGCACCTGGGCGAGTACAACGTCGTCGACGCGGCCCAGAAGCGCGAGCAGAAGGAGCAGCGCAAGCGCGACGTGGAGAACGCCGAACTGGCGATCTCGAACATGGAGGTGAAGGGGCTCGTCAACGCGAAGGCCCTCGCCGACAACTTCGCCGAACTGGGCGACCGGGCCACCACGGCCGAGCGCGCGGCCCTCGACCGCTCCTGGACCTACGGCCACGTGGTCGTCGACGAGGCGCAGGAACTCTCGCCCATGCAGTGGCGCCTGGTGCTCCGGCGCGGCCCGCTGCGCTCGTTCACGATCGTCGGAGATATCGCGCAGGCGGCGTCGGCGGCGGCCGCGTCGAACTGGCGTGAGGCGCTCGCGCCGCTGCTCTCCGGGTCGCTCGAGGCCGACCGGTGGCGGCTCGAGGAGCTCACCGTGAACTACCGCACGCCCAGCCAGATCGCCTCGGCCGCGGAGTCAATGGCCCTCGCCCACAACCTGCCGATCACACCGGCCCGGTCGGTGCGGGCGAGCGAGTGGCCGATCGAAACCGTGACGGATGTCGCCGACGCGGTCGGGCGCGAACGCGCACTGGGTCTCGGTGGCACCGTCGCGGTGATAGTGCTCGAGCCTGCGCTCGCCGGGGTCCACGCTTCCTTGGTCTCCTCGTTCGGGCCCTCCGTTGTGGGCCTCGGGGCGGAGGGCCTGCTCAAGGAGATCGCGCTGCTCACCCCGCACGACTCCAAGGGACTTGAATTCGATGCCGTGGTGGTGGTGGACCCGGCGGGGATCGTCGCGGCGTCCGAGCGCGGCGCCGGCGCGCTGTATGTGGCCATGACCCGGCCCACCCAGCGCCTGTATCTCGTGGCGACGGGGCCGCTGCCCGCCGGGCTTTAGTGCTGGGGCCACTTCTCGCGCCGGCCGATACTGAGCTCACAGCCGGCATGGGTTAGCGTTCGTAGGTGACTGAATCAAGCGACGACCGCGCTGCCACCGCCCCCCACTTGACTGCAGAGGATCACACGCCGGCGCCGCTGGCCGTGGATCGTAGTCGCCGTGCTGGTCGGGCTCGTCATACTTCTCGCCATCGCCGGGGGCTGGGTGGGTTCCCGGGCACTGGCGGCCAAGGCCGAGCTCGAGAAGGCGCAGACTCTCGTCGGCACCCTCAAGAGCCAGGCCACGGCGATGGATTTCACCGGCCTCGGTACCACCTCCACGAAGCTCTCCGCGGCTACGGGCAAGGCCGTCGACCAGGCCCATGACCCACTCTGGCGGGCGGCGGAAGTCGTTCCGTTCGCCGGCGCCAACCTCACCGCCGTGCGCCAGATGGCAGAAGCCATCGATGTGGTCGCGCAGGACGCGGTCGCGCCGGTCGCGACGGTGGCGTCGGGCCTCAGCGCGGCGTCGCTGAAACCCGTTGACGGCAAGATCAACCTGACGCCGATCGTGGACCTGAACGCGGCACTGACAACGGCGAGCACGGCGCTCGACTCGGCGGCGGCATCCGTGGGCGCGATCAAGCTCGACGGAACTATCGACGAGGTCAGCGCAGCCGGCACCAAACTCTCCACCATGCTCGACGGCGCTGCGGCCACGATCGGAGAGGTGAGCTCGTTCACCTCGGTCGCGCCCGCCATGATGGGCGCCTCGGGGCCACGAAACTACATCTTGATTTTCCAGAACCTTGCCGAGACCACGGCGCTCGGAGGCACCGCAGCGGCCTTGACCGAGGTCACGGTCGACGACGGTTCGATCAGCATCGGCCGGCAAGCGTCGAGCCAGAGCTTCGTACGAGACGACGCGCAGTCGGCTGTCGCCGAAGACCCAAAGCTTTCTTCACTTTTCACCCCGTTGATGTTCACCAGGCTGAACCTCGCAACCAGCCGGCCTGATTTCCCGACTGCTGCGCAGATCACTCAGGCGTTCTGGCAGCGTGACCTCGACGGCACCGTCGACGGCGTCATCTCCATCGACCCGGCGGCACTCGCGCACATGCTCGGCGCCACCGGACCGGTCACGATGAGCACGGGTGACGTGCTGTCGAAAGACAACGCCGTGGCCCTGCTGCTCAACGAGATCTACTTTCGATATCAGGGCCCCGACGGCCCCGATCAGACCGACGCGTTCTTCGCCGAGGCCGTCAAGACCATGTTTGACGCCGTGACGAACTCGCAGGGCGACCCGAAGGACATGCTGAAGGCCGTGACCCAGGGGGTCACCGAGCACCGCATCATGGCGTGGAGCGCGCACCCCGACGAGCAGAAGATTCTCGAGCGCACCCCGATCGCCGGCATTCTGCCCACGACCAACAGTGACTCGACTACCACGGGCGTGTTCTTCCGTGACATGTCTGCATCCAAGATGGACTTCTACCTCGAAACCGCCGCGACGCTCAGTACGAATGTCTGCACCGCGCCGACCCCCACCTTCACCACGACGGCCAACCTGCACTCCACCTTGACTCCCGAGCTTGCCGCGAAGCTGCCGAGCTATGTTGCCAGCGGGCCGTGGGGTGGCAAACAATTCCGCACGGAGGTCTTCGTCTACGGCCCTCCCGGCACGACCTTCGTGTCGTCATCGATCGACGCCGCAGAAGGCGCCGACCTCGAGGTCACGACCGACGACCTGGGCAGGCCGGTGGCCCGGTTCTCGGTCATGCTGAAGCCCGGCCAGTCGAGCGCGGTCACGGCCGTCTTCACCGGCCCGAAGGGCACCTACGCGGCTCCCGTCCTCCAGACCACCCCGATGCTGCACCCCACGACGGTCACCCTCGACGCCCCCGGCTGCAAGTAGCCGCCCCTGCTCGCCCATCGGCGCCCCTGCCAGTAGCCGCCCCTGCTCGCGCTGCCCCTCCCTGGCCCACTCCCCACTCACGCCTGCCTGCGGTTCGCGCCGGTCATCCTACGAGCCCCGCTTCCTTCGCCGAGCCGTGAGTTTCGACCCTGTTTCTTGCTTGAAGAGGGTCGCAACTCACGGTTCGGCGCCGTCTCGGGCCCGGTTCTGCGGCGCCTCGCCGGCCATCGAGTCCCACGAGTAACACCAGCCTCATTAGTAACTATCTGCGAAATACTTTGGTAAATAGTTGAGATAGTCTCGACAACACGTACGCTTTTTGCTAAAATCGGGGCATGGCAGGAGCATCCGCACCGCAGTCACCAGCCGCCCCGGCAGAGGCGGCAGATTCACCTGCGCAGCGAATCGAGCAGGCCGCTCGGGCAATAGCCAAAGCCCTCGCTGACATCACGTTATCGCTACTGTCCGACACCGATGCCCTGGCCGTGCTCGGCGCGGTCGAGCACCTCGGCCGCAGCGTGGATGCGGCACGAGTCTCCACTGCAACGGATGTCGCGGACCGCTCCCGTAGCATCCTCGGCCACGATTCCCTGGCCTGGAAGCAAGGGGCGAGCAACGGCATCGACCTCATCACGCGCCTCACCCGGGTCTCCGCGCGAGAGGCCAACCGTCGCGTGCGGCTCGGCGGGAACGTCGGCCAGCGCCGGGCCGGCACCAGCATGCTGCCCCCGTACTATTCGACTGTCGCCGCGGGCCTGAGTGCAGGCGATCTGGGCGTGGACGCTGCCGAAGCCATCGTCACCACCCTCGACAAGGTCAGTCCGAGCGTCGCTCCAGACGACCTCCTCACCGCTGAGCGGGCCCTGGTTGCCGCCGCGACCGGCACTGTGACCGAGGAGACCCAGGGGCTGCCGGGGGAAGGGTTCGCGTTCCCGGCGGACTTGATCCGGGGTATGGCCGTGCAGTGGCAGGCGCGGCTCGACCCGGACGGCACTGCGCCGAACGAAGACGTCGCCGAGCCGCGCAGCACGGTCGGGTTCGGCCTGCTTCGCGACGGCCTCTACCCCCTGCGGGGAGCGGTCACCGCGGAGCTCCGCGGCATCATGAACGGCATCTTCGACACCTATCTCTCCGCCCACGCGGCACCCGCATTCCCCAGTGCGGAGGAGCAGGCGCTGATGGATTCCGGGGAGCTCATCCCCGGCGCCGAGGCCGCCGCCCTGAGCGATGATCGGAACGGCGGTGAGAAGCGTGCGGACATCCTCCGCGGGGTGTTCGAGGCCGCGTCGCGCGCACCGGGAACCCCGAAGATGGGTGGGGCCGCCCCGACCGTGATGGTGCACGTGAACGCGGTCGACCTCGCCGATGAGCACGGGGTGGGGTGGATCGACGGGGTCGAAGCCCCGGTGTCGATGCGCACCGTGAATCAGCTGATCTGCGCCGGCGGGTACCGCAAGATCCTCTTCGGCGTGGACGGGGAGGTCCTCTACCTCGGCGGGAAGGAAAGATTCTTCACCCAGGCCCAACGCCGCGCCATCGCCGCCCGCGACGGCGGGTGCATCATCCCGGGTTGCCAGGTGAACGCGGCCTGGGCGGAGGTGCACCACATCATCCCGTGGGTGAACCACGGCCCCACCGACATCGACAACGGGGTGCTGCTCTGCTGGTTCCATCACCACAGCATCGAGACATCGGGGTGGTTGATCCGCATGGTCCGGGGCAAACCCGAGGTCATGGCACCGGTCTGCTTCGATCCCACCCGCACCTGGGTTCCCGGCCAGGACCACCGCGCCCACCGGGCCAGCGGTGCCGGCCGCGATCGCAGCGCCCGCGCCCCGGCTCGCGCCCACCCCAGCGCCACAGATTCGACCCACTAACCGTCACCAGTCCAGCTGCTCGAGCCCCGCCCCTGCGCCGTGCCCGCCCGGTTCGTCCTCTGAAACCCGCGCACGGGCATCCGTCAGCCCCCGGCTGTACACTTTTTGCGGGCGTCGCGCATAGGTGACGTCAAGCTCCGAGCCGCAATGCCGGCTTTGCGCCAATTAAAGGAACCGCACACATGACGACCCTTCCCCGCCTGGTGGCCTTCGATCTCGATGACACCCTCGCCGCTTCCAAGTCCCCACTCGACCCGCGGATGGCCGCCCTTATGGTTCGCCTGCTCGGCGCCGTCGAGGTCTGCGTCATCTCCGGGGGGCAGATCGCGCAGTTCCACATGCAGCTGATCGACAACCTCGAGGGCGTCAGCGATGAGGCCCTCGAGCGGCTGCACCTGATGCCCACCTGCGGCACCCAGTACTTCCGCCACGTCGACGGAGCCTGGACCCAGATCTACGCCGAATACCTGACCGAGGCCGAGAAGACGGATGCCCTCAACGCCGTCGAGATCTCTGCCCGTTCGCTCGGCTACTGGGAGAGCAAGACCTGGGGCCCGATTCTCGAGGACCGCGGCTCGCAGATCACCTTCTCCGCTCTCGGCCAGGCGGCCCCGGTCGCCGCGAAAACCGCGTGGGACCCCACCGGCGAGAAGAAGAACGCCCTGCGCGAAGCGGTGCAGGCGCTGCTGCCCGACCTCGAGGTGCGCTCCGGCGGGTCCACGTCCGTGGACATCACCCGGCGCGGCATCGACAAGGCCTACGGCATGAACAAGCTCGCCGTGCTCACCGGGGTGCCCCTCGACGAGATGTTGTTCGTCGGCGACCGCCTCGACGAGAACGGCAACGACTACCCGGTGAAGGTGCTCGGGGTCGAGTGCGTCGCCGTGGAGGGCTGGGAAGACACCGCCGCGTTCCTCGAGACGCTGATCCCGCAGCTCGAGGCCGTCTCCGCCTGACGGATGGCGCTCAGCCGAGCCCCGCGACAAATTCGTGCAGCCACGGTCGCAGGCCCGGGCCGAGGTCCTCGCGGTCCACGGCGAGTTGCACAACGGCCTTGATGCAGTCCAGTCGGTCGCCGGTGTCATACCGGCGACCGCGGAAGTGGCCATCAGCGCAGGTTTGGGGCGCCGTTCTCTCCTGGGCGTGACGTGTTTCGGGAATGGCCCGTATCCGGGGGGAAAAGGCCGGGCTATGGTGTCGTCACCGTTCGCTCGAGCGGCCACAGGAGGTAACCCGAATGCCGAACGGAAAGAACGCACAGCGCCCTGAAACGACCGGCCCGTTCCACCGGGCTCCGCGCAAACGTTACCCCTGGCGCATCGCCCTGGCCGTGCTCGGCACGGTGCTGGTGGTCGCAGTCGCCGCCGTCGGAATCTTCGCGTTCAGCCTGACCCGCGCCTTCGACGGCGGCACCGAGAAGATCTCCAACGCCTACCCGAAAGAGGCGTCCCGCCCCAAAGCCATCACAGCGCCGCAGGGCGCTGCCACACCGTCCTCGGCGCAGGGCGCAGTGCCCGCGGGGCAGGCGCAGAACATCCTGCTGCTCGGATCGGACACCAAAGGAGCCACGGGGACACAACTTGCCAACGTCAGTGATGAGCACTCGGACACCCTGATGGTGGTGCACGTGCCGGCCGATCACAAGAACCTCTACGTCATGGCGATCCTGCGCGACAGCCTGGTCGAAGTGCCCGGGCACGGGCAAGCGAAGATCAGAACGGCTATCTCCCTGGGTGGGGTGCCGCTGGCTGTTCAGACCGTGGAAACCCTGCTCGGCGCCCGCATCGATCACGTGGCCGTGGTCAATTTTTCCGGGTTCGAACAGGTGACGGATGCCCTGGGCGGAGTCGACATCAACAATCCGATCAGCTTCGATTCAGACCACCTCAAGGGGCACCACTTCGATAAAGGCTCACAGCACCTGACCGGCGCGGAGGCCGTCGCGTTCGCGCGCGAGCGGGCAGCGTTCCAGGATGGCGACGTTCAGAGGGTGCGCAACCAGCAGCTCCTTATCAGCGGCCTGCTGATGGGGGCGATGCGCAATTCCATGCTGTCCGATCCGGTGAAGACGTCGGGTCTGCTGGGCACGGTCACGCCCTTCCTGGCCGTCGACGATGGCCTCAACTCCGCCTACCTGGCCTCCCTGGCCTGGGCGCTGCGGGACGTGCCGGAAAAACAGGTCACCTTCTTCATGATGCCGATCGCCGGATCGGAAGCCTCCTCAGACGGTCAGGCGATCGTGCACGTGGACTGGGCCCGGCTCGCGGTCGTGCAGCAGGGTTTCCAGACCGATACCCTTGCCGCCTACGACCGCGAGTTGAAGACGATGCGGTAGCAGCCCTCGATCTTTGCCCCCATGGATCGGCGGATGCCGTGGCGTGCGCAGTGCCGGCCCCGGGCGTCGGGAACGGCCCATATCCGCCGGGAAAAGGTCGGGCTATGGTGTCGTCACCGTTCGCTTGAGCGGCCACAGGAGGCAACCCGAATGCCGAACGGAATCAACGATTTCCTGCGCCACAAACACCCCGGCCCGGCGCACGCAGCGCCGCGCAAACGTCATCCCTGGCGGATCGCCCTGGGTGCGCTCGGCACGGTTCTGCTGGTCACCGTCGCCGCAGGCGGCGTCTATGCGTTCAGCTTGACCCGCGCCTTCGACAGCGGCACCGAGAATATCTCGAACGCCTTCCCGGAGGAGGCCTCCCGCCCGCCGGCGGGGCAAGCGGCGCCGGGCACGGCGGGCGTCGCCGCAGCGAATGCCCCCGCCGGGCCCCTCGACCCTTCCGCGGTCCTGGGCGGGGTGCCCGCTGGGCAGGCGCAGACCATCCTCCTGCTCGGATCGGACACCCGCGGCGCCACGGGGAAGGACCTCGCCGGCATCCGTGGTGAGCGATCGGACACCATGATGGTCGTGCACGTGCCGGCCGATCGCAAGAGCCTCTCCGTCATGTCGATCATGCGCGACAGCTGGGTTGAGGTGCCCGGGCACGGGCAGGCCAAGATCAACGCTGCGCTCTCGTGGGGCGGGGTGCCGCTGGCCGTGCAGACCGTGGAAAACCTGCTCGGCACCCGCATCGATCACGTGGCCGTGGTCGATTTCTCCGGGTTCGAACAGGCGACGGATGCCCTCGGCGGCGTCGACATCGACAACCCGATCGCCTTCGACTCCTACCATTTCAAGGGGCACCACTTCGATGCGGGCTCGCAGCACCTGAACGGTAAGGAAGCCGTCGCGTTCGCGCGGGAGCGCTACGCGTTCCAGGACGGCGACTTCCAGCGGGTGCGCAACCAGCAGCTCATCATCAGCGGGCTTCTGACCGCGGCCATGCACAGGTCCGTGTTCGCCGATCCGGTTAAGCTGTCCGGTCTGCTGAAGACGCTCACCCCCTTCCTGGCCGTGGATGACGGCCTGGACTCCGCGTACCTGACCTCGCTGGGCTGGGAGCTGCGGGATGTGCGGGAGCCGCAGGTCACCTTCTTCACGATGCCGACCGATGGAACGGGAACCTCCTCCGACGGCCAGTCGATCGTGCACGTGGACTGGGTCGGCCTCGCCGCCGTGAAGAAGGGCCTCCAGACCGACACCATGCGCGACTACCAGCCCGAGCTGCAGGCGATGGGCTAGCCGGGGGCCGGGCTGTCGCGCATAACTCCTGCAATTTGTGGCAGAAAGGCCGTTTTGGGGTCGAACCCGGCCTGTTCCGAACGATCTGCAGGAGTTATGCACGACGGATCCGCGCTGCCCCCAACTACCCATTGTTCTGCGGCCCCCTGTGGCGAATTCAGGAGAAACCCGGCCCCGGCCATCCGCCGCCCCATGTTTTCGGCGCTGAGGCCGGCGTCCACCCCGGCTCTCCTGAATTAGCCACCCGTTGGGCAGCTAAACGCCCGTCGCCCCGCGAGTCGACCTGCGAGCCGATCCCGCCAGCGCCAGCGCCTGCAGCAGCGGCAGCAGCATCAGGGCGAGCACGGCGCCCACGGCCGCACCCGCCGTGTTCGCGACCACATCGGATAGGGTGGCGAACCGGGCCGGCAGGAAGATCAGCTGGCCCAGCTCGATCGTGCAGCTCGCCGCGAAACCCGCCAGCACGGCCAGCCACCAGCGGCGCGAGCCGGCCAGGATCACCACGATCATCCCCACCGGGACGAACAGAACGACATTCGCCATGAACTCCACCAGGTCGTAGCGCACCCAGCCCGGAGCGCCATGCCCCTGCAGCCAGCCGAGGGCGGCCAGCAGAAAATCGTGCGCGTCCCGGTCCACCGGTGTCGGCCAGAATGCGATCAGGAGTAGTGCGACCAGATAGGCCAGCCCGAGTCGCAGCGCCCACCGGCGCAGCTGGGCCCGCCCCTGCGAGTCCGCGGCGGGCGTACCCGAAGTGGGGGAGCCGGGGAGTGGTGCGGCGGGAGAGTCGGGGTTCAGGCCGGCCACGTCATCACCTCTCGGGGTCTGAGCGGTCGGCCCCCGACGACCGTGCCGGGTGGAGGACCGCAACACTGTCGGATTCACCACCCTAGACGGGTCGGTCCGCGCATGCCAGTCGGCCCGGCCCCGCTCCCAGTCTGGCCCCGCGCAACCTCCGACCGCACCGCACCCAACCTCCGCCGGCCCCGCGCCCGACCGTCGCCGACCGCCGGCCCCGCGCCCGACCGTCGCCGACCGCCGGCCCCGCGCCCGACCGTCACCGACCCCCGACCCCAACCTCCACCCAGCCCCGACCGGTTACCGTGAGGGATGCGCACCCTCCCGATCAACGTGCTCGACCTGGCCAGCCGCCCCGCCGGCGGCACCAGCGCGGACGCGGTGGGCGGCAGCATCCGTCTGGCGCAGGCCGCCGAACGACTCGGTTACGACCGGTTCTGGGTGGCCGAGCACCACAACATGCCGGCCATTGCCTCGAGCGCGCCGGCCGTGCTGATCGCCGGCATCGCGGCGCGCACCGAGCGTATCCGGGTCGGCTCCGGCGGCGTGATGCTGCCCAACCATGCCCCGCTCGTCGTGGCCGAGCAGTTCGGCACCCTCCGCGCGCTCTACGGCGACCGGATCGACCTCGGCATCGGGCGCGCCCCGGGCACGGATGCCGCCACCACCCTGGCCCTGCGCCGCAGCCCCGCGGGCCTCGGGGTCGACGACTTCCCGCAGCAGCTGGCGGACCTGATCGGGTTCTTCCACGGCGGCATGGCCCCCGACAATCCGTTGCGCGGCATCACCGCGTACCCCGGCCTCGGCGACGCCCCGGAGTTGTGGCTGCTCGGCTCGAGCGGCTTCAGCGCGCAGGTTGCCGGCGCATTGGGGCTCCCGTTCGCCTTCGCGCACCATTTCGCGGGGGAGCACACCGAGGCCGCCCTCGACCTCTACCGCACCGGATTCAAGCCGAGCCGGCTCCTCGCCGAGCCGCACACCATGATCACGGTGGGCGTCATCGCCGACGACGACCCCGAGGTCGCGCGCCGCGAATCGCTGCCCGGACTGATCACCTACATCCGGATGCGCCAGGGAAAGAAGCCGGAGCCGGTGTCGGCGGCGGAGGCGGAGGCCTACCGGTTCAGCCCCTACGAGCAGGAGGTCGCGCTGGCCCGCAACCGGCGGCAGGCGATCGGCACGCCCGACGAGGTGGATGCCCGACTCACCGAGTTGCTGGACGCCACCGGCGCCGACCAGCTCATGGTCAGCGCGCAGGCCGCGACGCTGCCGGGGCGCATCCGTTCGCTCGAAATCGTGGCCGGCCTCCGCTCCGAGCCGGCACTCGCCTGACCCGGGGCATCCGCCCGCCGCCCTGCCGTCGGCCCCCGGGGTATCCGTGCTTGGCAAACGATCGTGAGGGGTCCCATATCGACCTTCCCGGGCCTCCGGAAGGTCGATGTGGGACCCCTCACGGGCAGGACACGAGACCCAATGCCGACGGATGCCGCCGGTCGCCCGCCCGCCTGCCGTCCTGCCCGCCTGCCGTCCCGCCCGCCTGCCGTCCCGCCCGCCCGCCGTCCCGCCCGCCGCCC
>NZ_SOGU01000044.1:0-45884 GCF_004403275.1 Cryobacterium sp. TMT4-10 | reverse complement strand
CTGTCATCACTGCGTTCGTCAAGGGGAACTCCTTCCCCGCCCTCTACAACACTATTCGGGACGATCCCGGTGCCTTGTCCAAGGTTGACAGAGAGGGCTTCGGCTAAAGCAGCAGCCTGCTTGTCTCCATGCTCCGCGATGAGCCTCTCGATTTCCCTTGCCTCTGTGCCGAGTATTGCGTTCCCGGCGATATTCTGCGCGACTATGCCCTCGGCTCGGTGAATGAACTGTTGGTTAATTTGGACGAGTGGCCGGGCAGAGGGCGCAATGGCTAGTTGCCCCTGGGCCGTTACGCCGGACGGGAGAAGTGAGTCCACGATGCTCGCAATGTCCCCAACAGTCATCATCACGGCCTCGTCGAGCAACTCCGACTCGAATTGCTCCCTGATCGCCAGTTCTTTGCGTTGCCGTTCGTAACGAACGTCTAGTTGCAGTCGTCGCGCCTGTTTGGCATATTTCGCCACAAGTTCGTGTGCGCGAGCGCTCTCCAGTCCCATCCCTTGAAGGACCTGTTCGGCAGCCTCAGTGTTATCGATCAGGGCAACGAAGTTCTGAAACTGGCTGACTTCGGTCGACCAACTCGACGGCTCCACATCAGTATTTGAATGAAATTCGATCACGCGGCCGTTGGCTGTTTGATACCCGTCCTTTCTGACGGTTAGGCCTTTCACTGAAGTCAGCCAGTCGTGGAACATCGAAATGAGTTGGGCGCCCTCGTCCTCAAAGAGTCGTCCTGCCGGAATGTAGATCCGAAAAAGCAGATTGTCCAACTGATCGTCAATGAAGGCGACCGCGAGCAGCGAAGCTTCGGCATTGCGCTTGTATATGGAGAGCGAAATGCCGTGCGATGCAAAGAGCGCGTTCACGCTCAGCCTGACTTCCTCGCCTATGACGCCAAATGCCTGCGCTGCCTCAACATCAGTCCAATCGCTTCCATCCCACTCGTCCTCATCCTGCTCAGTGAGGTCGAGAGTCTGCTCGCCGCCGTAAACGGCCTCGTGTACGAGTACGAGATTGGGAACGGACGTGATCTGCTTGAGAATGTCTTGAACGTATGGGGCCTCCCTGTCCCTTGCCATGCGCTCATATATCCTGCGGTTCAGTGTGATGATTGCTCCGGACGCCCGATCTGAGCCAGCAAGTTTCTCGATCTGGCGCCAGTTCCCCTCCCCGGAGTCCAAAGACTTCTGAACGAACTCAACACCAGTGGCCGTGAGCTTGCTCGAAACGGACTCGGAGACGCGCGAACCTACGATAAGGAAGTAACCACCGGGGATAGCCATGGTCCATCATGCCTCTCGACTCGAGTGGTTCAACAAAACGACGGATGCCGCAAGGCCGTTTCCCGGGGTTTCAGAACCCCAAAAGCTCGTCACGCCGCCACGACGGCAGCTCAGTCCCGAGGCCCCGGCGGAGTCACCGCAGACCATCACCTGGCTTCTAGCGCCCAGGACAGGACTGCGAAGAAGGACCAAAGCACCAAACCCGTGCGGTTCTTCCGGCGACGCCTGACATCGCACGACGGCTGACTAAGTGAAACGCCCGCATGCGGACCTGATCGCGACAGACAGGTCCTGCGCACACGGACTGAGGGCCGCGCCCAAATTCCGGTGCGCTCTCCGCGCAGCATGCAAGCCCATCGTGATGACCGCGGCGCCACGGACGACGGCGACCTAGTGCGGTCCCAAGCGCGTTACAAAAGGCCTCCGCTGCGGGCGAGCGTAAGACTACCGCTCGACGCGGTCGGCAATCCTTGTGAGTGTCAGAGCCCCGGCCTACACTCCCCATATCGAATAAACGTTCGAAAGCAAGGGTTGGAGGTACGGATGGGACAGAGCTTCCCGCACCTCCACGTGGCCTCCGCGTACTCCCCGCACTACGGCGTAACCATGCCCGAGGCCCTCGTCGACCAGACGGCCGCCACCGGAGCTGACTTCCTCGCCCTCACCGACCGGGACGGGCTGTACGGGGCGGTGAAACACGTGCGGGCGTGCGCGGCCGAGGGGATCCGGCCGGGCCTCGGCGCGGACCTGGCTGTCCACGATGATGAGCACCGGCCGCTTGGCCGGGTGACCTTGCTCGCGCACGGCGGGGGCGGTCGCGGGTACGCGGCGCTCTGCCGGGCCGTGAGCTCCGCGCACGAGTCCGGCCGGGTGCCGAGCATCGACCGGCGCCGGCTTGCCACCTGGGCGGAGGGCCGCACCCTGACCGTGCTCCTCGGCCCGCTCTCCGATGTGGGGCTCGCCGTGGAACGCCGGGACAGCACGGAGTCCGTCGCGGGGTTGCGTGCGTGGCTCCGGGTCATGCCGATCGGCTCGGTCACCCTCGAAGTTGTCTGCCACCTGGCACCGACCGGGCAACGCGGGTCGGTGGCTGCGGCCACCCGGATGCTCGGACTCGCCGAGGACACCGGGACCCCGGCCATCCTCTCCAACGCCGTCCGCTACGGCGAGCCGACTGACGCGACGACCGCGGACCTCGCCGACGCGACGCGGCTCCTCACCCCGCTCGCCCAGCTTGAGGAACCGCAGGCGAACGGGCAAGCGTGGCTGAAAGACGCACAGCACATGCGCCAAGTGGCCCGAATGGTTGTCGACGCCGGCGCCCGGAACCCCGGCGCCCTCGACCAACTACTGCAGGCGACCCGCGACCTGGCAGACCGAGGTCCGGCAGCGGAAGCTCGCCGAGTCATGCGCGGAGGACGAAGCTGCGACGGAGGAGCGCAGCAACGTTGTTCAGGAAATGGGCTCAGCCCCGTTAGAGGGAGTCCAGTCCCGGCATCGACGTTGGAACGGCCGAGAAACTAGTCCCGGTCGAGCCCATGCGATCGACCGACACTGATGGGGTCAGGTGACAGTTCACACTCTCTGGGTGCGCCCTGCGACGGCGACTTCCGAGGAAGGTGGCTGTGGCCACCAGGCGGGGTTCAACGGCGATTTCTTCGCAGCGATCGACAGCGGCCGATCAGCTTCTGTTGTTGGGGCTGAACTCGGCCAGCGCGGACAGCATTGCAGCTGACCAGCTCAGGATGTTCGCGTGCAGGGCCTCCGTATCAACGTTTGCCGGTGCTCCGTCGAACGTCTGGATGATGGGTTGAAGCCGGCCGCCGAGAGTAGCCGTCGATGTAGTGCCACCGTCGCAATCCCACATGATCGCCGTTTCATTGACGGTGCAGTCTCCGCCGTAGCCTTGGAAGCTGGAAAACAAGAATGCGGCGTCGGCGTCAGTGTCGTACCGATAAAGCTTCACCTCGAGCCGGTGCGGGTACAGCGGGTCCGTGGCGTTCGAGTTCGGCACTTCGTACGTGCAGTAGACACTGTCAGCCGCTATCCCGGCAGTCCCCACGTCGGTGCCTGAATTGGAAGTAACCACCGCAACTTGAGGGGCCACTCCGAGGATCAGACCGACGAGGTCGTCATTGATCGCTCCGCAGATACCGCTCGGGTCGGCCCAGTCGAGCGAAGCGGTCTCGGCTACACCCTCCGTAACAACAGGAATTTCACCCGACTTCCAAATGGCAGCCATTTCTGTAGCGATAGGGAGCAATCCCGTTGCGAAGTTCTCCTCACCCTCGTAGTAGCGCGCGTCCGTGTCGAACACGGTGATGTCGAGGTACGTCGACTCGGCCAATTGCAGTTGCAACGGCTCGGACAGCAAGGCGTAGCCAAGAAAGCCGGAGAGTTCGATGGCGCCGAGCGAATCGGACGTCGTTTCGGTCGCTGGTGGAGGTGTGAACTCCCTCGTTGGATCGAACGAGAGCTCGACTTCGAGGGATACCGCGAAGGTGTCGTCGTAAAGCAGGTCACAGGAGACCTGCACGGTCTCACCGTCTTCTTCGACGGTGTTGACCCCTGCAGAAGCGCTCACGAAATGCGAGACCGCGCTCCCGTTCTCAGGGATGCTGACGGTAACCGGAAAGGACGGCTGGGCGGCTGCCTGGTCCGCCCACGCGCAGAGGTCAACCTTCATGATCGACGTTGCATCAGGAGCGGAAGAGTCGAGGATCACCTCGCCGGAGTCGTTCATCGAGGTACCGGTCGGAGTGGTCGTTGCTGAGCAGCCCGTGAGCAGGACGCCGACGAGGAGAAAGGATACTGCTGCTGTGACAGCCGAGAAGTAGCTCATTCCCAAACAGTAGGGGGTAACGGAGCGCCAGGGTAGGACGAAGTGTCACGGGTTGACCGCGACCATGGATAGGGGCGGTCACGGCATCGCGCGCAGGCCGGCGAAACACTGCTCGGCGTCAACCGCAGCTACGCTCCCGCGGCATAGCGCTGACAACGTACGCTAATGACCAGACGGAAGAGGGATCAGGTGCTACCTGGCCCCTCTTCTCGTTCTCACGTCGATCACTTGGCGCGACAGGCCCCCACGGGTGCGTTGCTGAGCTGAGGTACTTTTCGACTTACGGACCTTGGCAGCTCCGCCGTGCCGTGATGCGACGGCCTGGCGGGGGTGCCACAGCCGACATAAGCACAGAGAGTTCAGCCCAAACAAAACGCGGTGCGGCTGGCCGCGGTGCCGCGTGAGTGTCGTATCGACGAACGCGCCGTACCCCTGAGATGACCCAGAGCACTTATCCTCAATCCACCGATCCGGATGGCGCCGCCCGCGACTTCGTCCCCGCGTCCCACCGCGACTTGCCCATTCTGCGCGTATTCCTGCCGTTCATCGACCGCGACGAGAACTTCGCGCGCTGGTCGCAGTATGTTGATGTCGAGGAACACTCCGGTGGAATGCGCCGTTGACGCGACCGCACGTTTCGATACGCAGGTGTGGACTCGATCCACAGTCTGAGCCGCGCAACGGATTTTCCCGATGCATTCTTGCGCTATGTTGAGCGCAAAGTGCAAACCGCTGGATGGGGAATTCGTGGGTACGAGGTCGTCGGTCAGGCGCATTGTGGCAATCTCTACGGTGCTCGCCGTCTCCGCCGCCCTACTGAGCGGTTGCCTACCCGCCAGTCAGACCTCCGAGACAACAGCAACCGTGGAGGCTGGTGACGGGGGCTTCTCGATAGCCGTGCACGGCGTGGAGGTAAAGGCGCCCGCCGGCACGACCAACGTCGGCACGAGGGTGCAGCTAGACACCATCGATGCCTCGCTACCCGAGGACGTCAGCACCTTCGCCACGCCTACGGGCACGGCAATTTCACTGACACTGGAGGGCAAACAGCCGCAGAAGTCGCTCACCGCGACCTTCGACATTCCGAAGGAAGTTGATCCTGCCACCGTCTTCATCATTGGGGAAGACCCATCTACGGGCAGCGGTGTCGCCTTTGTCGAGTCCACGTTCGACACCTCCCGGTCTACCATCTCAGCGAGTGTCGAGCACCTGAGCTGGTTCTCACCGGTCGTCGTGGAGGAGGAAAGCTTCAGCAACCAGGTCCGCGACTGGATCAACGAATCCCTGGGGACGTCATCGGACGCACCGGACTGCTTCGGCGAGAAGAACGAGCTGATGTTCTCGCCCGTTACCGACAACGTCGTCTGGCCGTGCGCCACCGAGACCGCAACGGGCGCCACATGGAGCCTTCAATCCGACAGCGGCCTCGTCTGGCAAGTCCTCACCGAACCCACCGCCCAGTACGAACCGCTCACCTCCCTGAGCGTGTCGGGTATCGCCACGGCGGCGGTCTACAACCAGATCAAGGGCGCTCTCAAAGGGGACAGCGTGATGCTGTCACTGGAGACGCTGAAGGCCGAATTCTCGGAGGCGCCGCCCTACACGATTGCGCTCAAGGTCGAACCCGGGCTGAGTCAAGTCGCCACCATCATGTGGGGCCTAAGCATGATCCTGCCGAAGAAGTGGATGGATCTCGCGGCGAGCGGCGAATGCCTCGTCGGCATCGTGAAAGCCGGCACCTCATCCATCAGCGGGGAGAGCCTAAGGTCCACCCTGGGCTGCGTCGGCTCCGCACTGGAGGGGACAGGCGCCGCCATCCTCGGCATCCTCTTGACCGGCCCAGGCCTCCTCGCGACTCAGTTGCAGGGACTGGCACGAGAGATCACGCAAACCAACGCCGTGCAGTTCACGCTCGGCTATCGCAACACGAATCGCGTCGGCGAGCTTCCCTCGGAAGCCACCTGGCTCGACGATCTCCCGCAGGAAATCAACCCGCGGGAGGCGATGGATGAGTCCGCATCGATATCGATTGACGGGACCCATCTCTCCTTCCCGAACAGCACCAATTTTTGGGTGGGGTGCGGCGGCGAGGTTGACGACACCACCTTCTATCCAGATAGTGACTTCACAACACTGAACCTCGCGTCAGCCGTGGAAGACATCGCACCGGAAGGCATGACAGTTTTGGTGCAAATCGGTGTGCTCTACGAGGAGGGCCTCACACCCGTACTCGAAGACCGAACCAAGATCGCTGAATGGACAGTCCAGAAGGGCACCATCACACCGCGGCAGGAGATCGACATCAGCGGGGTCGTTGCGCTACACATCTACACGAGCACAACAGACGAGTGCTCCGACGAGGACAAGGGATACCTGGTCCTGCTCGATCCCTTTGTGAAATAGCACATCGAAAAGCAAAGCAAAACGTCTGCAGAGGACCGCGGCGGCAGCGGGATTGTGCACGCAAGCCGGTCGATCACCGGGCGCTTCCCTTCTAGTCAAGATGCGGTCATTTCTCGAGGTCGCCTTCACGGCCCACCGCGTTTATCCGCTACCTGTGCAGGTAGCCATGAGCGGTCAGCTGTTCAAGATCGCCTTCACAACGTGACGTTCAGACCTCGGCGCGGAGGTAGGCGTAGACGGTCGAGCACCGTGACGGCCTCGAGCGCTGCGTCGGCCGCAGCGAGGGATGCTTTCGCGCCCTTGGTGGCGTCGGCGCCGGCCTTCGTGGCCACCGTGCAGAGGCGCGCAGTCTCCTCGGCGTTGGCGTTGGCCACGCTCACGGAGGTGAGCGTGATGCCGCTCACGGAGGTGAGCGTGATGCCGCTCACGATGATCACCACGGCGGCGAGCATGGCGAAAAGCTTCTTGCGGGGCGGGGGTGCCTTCGTGCTTGGGGTACTGATCTCGTCAGTCATGGCCTTCATCTACTTTGTTCTGGTTGTCGAGGGGTTGGTGTTGGGGTGTTCAGCTATGCGCAAAGCCGGGGCAGGTGGTCCAGAGGCCGGTCTTGGATGCTGGACGTCTCGTTGCATGTTCGACAGGTGGTTGAGCTCAGCATCGGCTGCGCGGCAGGCGAAGCCGACGCGACCTGTGGACTCCGAATAGACCAGGCACCGATACAAGTCGCAAGTGCGATCCCTCAAGGTTCAACTCGCCCGAAGGCACACAGAAGAGCAAGCATCTTGGCCCACGGGAGGCTGTTTAGGCGAGCTCCTGAGCCAGCAACCATCCGAAGGCCACAAGGCCAAGCAGCCCAAGGACGATACCGGCTATAGCAGTGCCGCGACCGGTCACTTTCTGTCGCCCGTCCAAGTCATGAGACTTCGCCAGTCCGATAGCGGAAAAAATGATTCCTAGAATGCTCAAAATCGCGAAGGGATTGATGAGAAAGCCCAGGAGGGCGAACACGCAGCCTGTGTACGCGAACGAGTTATTTCTACGGACCTCTCGGTCTTTTTCGCCACGAGTGAGCTTCGGGGCCAGCGTTGTAGTCGCACGTTGGTAGTGGTTCGCCATCGGCACGTACTCCTCAGGGGCCGAAGTACTCGCACCACCGTAGTGATTCGCCCGGCCGNGTACTCCTCAGGGGCCGAAGTACTCGCACCACCGTAGTGATTCGCCCGGCCGTACGATTTAGGTGAGATGGCGTGGTCAAAAACTTTCGCGGCGACGCTTGAACTTACACAGGCCAATGGACCGGTGATTGAGCGCATGTGGTCGGGAATTCTCGGCGGGCAGCCCAGTCGTCTCCAGTTCATCTCGCCTGAAAGCGAGCCAGCCGTCAGACCGTATGCATTTCAACCAATTGTGGATTCAGCATTCATCTCACCGAAATCGTAAGGCCGGATTCGGCACCACCCCTATTTCGGGGATGCGCTGTCGGCCTGTTCCATGTCACTAGTTGCAAACGGATCGATTCAATGTTGGACGATAACTTGCGTTTTACTGACTCGAGCAACAGCATTTGTGTTACCAAACAATAAGGACGGGCGGGTTCAATGCCACGAAACATCAGGCCTCTGCTGGCTACGAGCGCGGTAATCTGTGCTCTCCTGCTGTCGGTGAGTGCATGCTCGTCGGACGCTGTTCCCGCCCCCGCGGCGGGCCAGGCCTCAACTCCTCCGGGCGTCGAGGAGTCGTCCGCACCGGAGGACGAGACGACGGCCTCGGAAGACGCTGTCGCGGCGGCACCCGTCGGCGAGCCGGACACCTGCGAGGGTCTCACCCCGCTCGTCGAGCTCGCATACAGGCTGATACCTGATGCCCAATTGGATGGCGGGAGCTCCCAAGGCGCGGGCGGTAGTCGGTACGGGGGTGTCTGCGACTTCATATCGCTTGAGAGACAGGCGCTCGTCTCGATGTCCTTCAGCAGCATGGACGGAACATGTGCCGCTGGCCCCGGTCCGGGTGGCTATACAGACAATCCGAACCTCAGTTCTAAAGTGTACGAAGGCTGCAGTGAGGCAGACGGCGCGTACTACTTCCTGAGGCTTCAAGTTGCTGACATCGACGGAGATTTCCTCTCCGATGTCAATGAGTCCGACCTTCGGCCGGTGGCGGACTCGCTCCTATCCGACCTGACCATATTTCCGGCGTTGTCACAGCATTTGGCGGACCAGCAAGGCTGACTACCCCGTCGTCGGCAGTCAGACCGCTTGCAGGTTTCGCAACGTGATGCGTCCGGACGCGATGTGGGCTGCCATCTCAGCGAGGCCGCGTGCGGGGATGAGTTCGGCGATGTCCGGGCGCCCGAGGCGCTCCTCGAACGAGTCAACAAGAGGGCTGTACTTCGCGACCAGGCCACGGACCATCTTCATCGTCGATTCGCTCACGGTGCAGCCGAGACTGAACGCGTTGTCCACGAAGTCAGAAAACTTGACGAGCGCCGCACGGACGTCTTCGATCGCCGACACGACGTGCGTGCGGTAGGCAACATGCTTGTCATCCTTGGTCATCTCGCGGTCCTGAATCGGGTTTGAAACCAGCGCGACAACCTTCGAGACCTCGGCACCGAAAGTCCGGCTGACGTATGTGAGTCGGCCTTACGATTTAGGTGAGATGGCGTGGTCAAAAACTTTCGCGGCGACGCTTGAACTTACACAGGCCAATGGACCGGTGATTGAGCGCATGTGGTCGGGAATTCGCGGCGGGCAGCCCAGTCGTCTCCAGTTCATCTCGCCTGAAAGCGAGCCAGCGGTCAGACCGTATGCATTTCAACCAATTGTGGATTCAGCATTCATCTCACCGAAATCGTAAGGCCGGATTCGCCATCGGCACATACGTCTCAGTGCTCGCTGAACTCGCGTTGTTGGCAGCTGCTACTGGGACGCCTTGAGGGTTAGCCTGCCTATGCTCAGTCCAAACCGTGCCGTCCCACCACTGCAAGTGAGCCGAATCCGTGGGATCGACATACCAGCCAGGTTCAGGAACAGTCATGGTGCCCTTTCGATTTCGGGCACAATCATTTGCCCCCCACTCTCAGTCTATGAATAGGGCAATCGCTCCAGTAGCCCCCGTGATTGGGGCAGCAACGTACTCCGCCTCTCAACAGCGAGATCTTCCAAACCCCGGAGCAAAGAGAAACTCCGGCGGAAACAGCTACCCATCCATAGATTGCGCATTCAGGCCGTCCGGTAGGTGTCCGAACTTGGACATCTTGAGTGTGGCCTTCGGCGCTCTGTGGCGCTTGCTGTGATCGCTGGGAGGCATCATGCTGAGGCGCAATCGCTGTGCCACCGGGGTCCCCTCGGCAGTGAGCGCGTGGGGCGACTGCTATCTGGAGAGCAGCTTAGCCCCGTCGGACCGCAGTTCCCCCGCCGGTGAAACATGGCGGTACAACGTCTGCCGGGTGATCCCGAGCTCCTTGCAGAGGTCGCCAACCTTCGTTTCCTTCTGACCCATCGCGGCCATGGCCAGGCGGACCTTGGCCGGCGTCATCTTGAACGGCCGCCCACCCGTCCTCCCCCGTGCTCGAGCTGCGGCAAGCCCGGCGACAGTGCGCTCAGAAATGAGCGCCCGCTCGAACTCGGAGAGAGCAGCAAAGATTCCGAAGACGAGCTTCCCAGGTGCCGTCGTGGTGTCGATCGCTGCCCCCTCTCCGGTGAGCACCTTGAGGCCGATGCCACGGTCGGTGAGGTCATGCACCGTATTGACCAGATGACGCAGGTCTCGGCCGAGCCGGTCCAGCTTCCAAACCAGGAGCGTGTCACCATGACGCAGCGCCTTCAGGCAGGCCGCCAGGTTTGGCCGGTCGTCCTTCTTGCCGGATGCCTTGTCTTCGTAGAGATCCCCTGCCGCGACGCCGGCGGCCAGGAGTGCGTCTCGTTGTAGATCAGTGCTCTGCGAACCGTCAGATTTTGACACGCGCATGTATCCGACGAGCATGATCGACTCCTGTCATTTAAACGTCCGATTACGTGACAATGAGATCGTACCGTCACGCTATCCGGAACTTGTCACATAACCGGTCACTTATTCTGAGTCTCTCAAACGCAGCAGCAACTGTTCAATGTGATGGCACAGTACCCGGCCATCGCCACTTCCGGAGGGCGCTGCCCCATCAAGTCGTGCACGGCTGGCTTTCTCCACGGTGCAGCCGGTCTGAGATGCCGGTTCCTGGCCCCGCAAGGTATTCCAATAGCCGGGTCCCCTCGAAGTGCTCATTCCAGCTAATGAACTGGCGCTCTGAGCGCCATCCGCATGCCGCGCAGACCATGGACACGTCGAAGCCCCGGCGCTCGTCGTCGTGCTCGATATCCTCGTCGAGACGGTACGACTCGCATCTCGGGCACCGCTCCGGCTCCCCATCCAGGTGGCGTCGGACAAGACGACCGAGTGTGCTGATGAGGTGAGCCGTGGCTTCGAGGACGAGATCGGCGTCAAAGGGCGTCGCGTTGGAGTTGTGCTGTAAAGCGACGGTCAGATCCCACGTCTTTTCTACGAGCGCCTTGACGTAGTTGCGAACCCGATCTTTCGAGAGCCGTTCCGCGTATATCGCACCCCAGCCTTTGAAGTCAGCGACCTTCGGTGGTTCTGAAAGCTCGCCAATCCAATCCGCGGACTGGTAGAGCTTCCCTAGAGCAATCAAGGCGTCTCGACACTTGATGCCGACTGATTGGAAGTCCTCTGCTTCGCCAGCCTCATTCATGACTTCCAAGGCATCGCGATACCGCCGCCATGGGGCGGTCACATGCTCCTCATCTTCTATGGGCAGCTCGGCGCGACTGCGCTCCGCGAGAAACGCTCCGAGACCGATATGAAAGATCAGAGCCTGTTCCGCCTCAGGGAAGTCGGTTTGCAAGTAAAGGTTCATCGGATCGGTGATGACCCACCAGCGAGTTTTCGAACAGTGCACGTCGAAGACTTCGTGCGTTCGACCGAGGATGCGCTGGCCCCGAACGCGCTGAACGAGTCCGGCCTGATCGTCGGGTGGCGACTGACCATTGACGTAATCGCGAATCGCACGCTCTTCATGCTCGGCCAGGTCAGCCATAGGAACCCCTTAGTTTCACCCTTGATTGTCCTAGACAACAAACCACACCGGTGTCCGTGCCCGAAGATCGGCTTACGGGCACGACCGTCTCCGCGTGGGAGCGCCGCGGGTAGGAAGCAGTGGGCGACTTCCTACACTGACCGAGAATGGTGTCCTCGTCAGCATCGGCAACTGGACACGTCAGGGCAGGCAGAACCGCTGAGACGGGTTATCTGATGAGATGTAGCATGACCGTTCTCAAGATCGACACAGCAATGTATGTGGCTCTTAAATTCGCGCCTGAGGGTATGCGGATGACCGTCTACACAAAAAAGCACGAGGGGGCTCGAACCAACGAAGTTGCAGTCCTGCGCAAGGAGCCGAAAAATGGCGGCTGGGGAGATTGGCAGATCATCAGCCGGCCCAAGACCGCCGACGCGAGCTTGATCCCTGCAACTCTGCCTCAGGAGCACCCCGAGATCATCTACAGCAACGATCTGGCGCGCGTGCTTTCTGAAAATCCTGATCTGTGGGCGGATATCGCCGACGAGTAGCCATCGCCAATCGGGCACTCGTCGCGAGGTCTTTTTTTGGGCGTGCCACGCTAGACAGCCCCGTCACTGGCTTCTCGCTGTATATGGAGCTGCCACACTGGGCCAATGGGGTGGAAAGAGTTGGCGGCATCGTTGTTCGCTTCGCTGGTTACGCTTGGGTGGCCGGTAGCAGTTGTGGTGATCGTGCTCGTGCTCTTGGGAAAGTTCCGCGCCGAATTCGCAGCACTTATTGGCCGGCTACGGAAGGCGAAGTGGGCCGGCGCGGGACTCGATCTCCATTTTGAGGAGCGCGTTGCCGAGGTCGAAGAGTCTGCAGAGCAGGTCGTCGTGGAAGAGAAGATTCCCGAGGCGCCCCCTGCGCCCCGTTCTTCCACGATCGAGCCTGTCGCGGCGATGATCCTCGCGTACGAGAAGCTGGGAACGCAACTTGCCGACTTATACGAAGCGGTGCGTCCACACAAGACGTGGCCACAGGCAAGAAAGAACCCGGACGGGTCGGTTCAGAGCACGGCTCATCATCTCAACCAACTCACCAGAGAAGGCATGATCTCCTTAGGGGCCTTTAACGTGATCAGCGAGCTGCGGCATCTACGCAACGCTGTCGTTCACGGCCGGGTGCTACCCGATGCCGCTCAGGCCGCTCAATTCCTCGACGCTGCCGACGACATGCAGCGTTACATCGCTGAGCAGACTCGTAAGGTCGAAGGTTCCATGTTCGACGCTGCGTTAGACGCAGACTCAACGCGGGATTGACCCGCACACAGAGCGTGCTCGGAAAACGCGCCGCCTTCGCCCTTAGCGTCCTTGGCTGGCTCCTTGAAGGGCACCGCCACGCTCATTGTTGACCAGGACTGCAATGACGCGCCTCAGAACATCCCTTACCGCGGTCACCTCCTCGCTGGCTACACATCGCCGCTCACGAGAAGAACCCTGACCCATGTCCGACGTCCCGAGTATGGTTCGCGACATGGAACTTGTAGACGGATTACCGCCAAGCGTGGCCAGTATTGCCACCTTCCTGGCCACTAAAGCCAAGGCGTACGACAATCACCTGAAATGGAACGAGCAGGCGATGTTCAAAGCTGACCTGATGAACCTGCGGCACCGTTGGCGGTCGGTAGATTCGATCGCGTTCAGATCCAAGTGCCTTGCGGAGGGTATGCGAGCTGAGGATGTCGGGTTACTGGTCGGCTGGCTCGAGAAGGCCCAAGCTGGGCGGAGGCTCGTGCCGTCGAAGTCCTACCGCGGTTTCCGCTTCAATCCACCGCCCGAGGAAACCGCGTTTCCCTCCTACAAGAACGACAGGTGGTGACTCGCTAAGGGTTGGCCGATCTGCACCTGCCGTGCCGGCTCTAAGAGGTCAGGTTGTGACCGTCAGGAAGTGCAGAGCCGGACCCCAAACAGACGCAAGGACATAGAGCTACCTCATGTCCAGGTGGGGTGTGCTCCACTTTGACATAGCTATCGAGCAACCTCACGAAAGGAGTGCGGGTGCGATTCGGAAAGCAGAATACGAGTGATCTCTCGCCCCGAATGGGGCTGATCATGGCTGAGGATAAGGTGCGATACATTCATCTGGTGACCACATCTCGTCTCGTGACTGCGCTCTTCATAGTGACTCTCGGGGGCCTTTCCCTCACAGCGTGCTCGACGGGAGGGACCCCCGAATGCACCACCGCAATGAGGGCGGCCGCGGACGTCTCGAGTTCCGATAACAGTGTCGAACTCCTGACAACGCTCGCCGCTTGCGCTTCGGCAGACGATTGGATTCTCACGCTCAAAGCGAATCCTGGTGCGGGTGCGCTCCTCTCGTACACAACCGCCGATGCGGAGTCGCTTCTGGACCTCTCCTGCGTTCGCGCAATTGCCACGGCCGTTTGCATCGACGCAGCCGGGGAGGGAATCCTCACCTACGAGCTCGACGATCCCCGGCTCAAGGAGTTGAACCCTTAGAGAGGATTGTCCACTGCGGCCGTATCTCACCCCGTCCCCACGTCAAGCTTCAAGCTGAGGCCGGGGCTGTCTAGGTGAGCGAGATCCCGCCGAGCCTTCACTGCCAGTCCTGTGAAATGTTGAGCTTGCTTCTGCCGGGCGGCAGCGGAACTGATTAGCGGCACGCATCGCTTCGAGCGCGGTGATTTGATTCTGCGAGCCGACCCCGGCCTTGCTCGGTGCGATTCCAAGGGCCTGCGTCTCCTGCGACCGGAACGCGTTTCCCCACGGTCTCCGGATCGCGCATCTACACAGCCGATCCGGAGTGGCGCGTATTTGGAGCGCCCACAGGTCTGAAACGATCAGTACCTAGGAACAAAGGATTTCCGCAATGACGCTTGCCTCCACGGAGTCGCACTACCTCACCCAACGCCAGCTCGAGAACACACTATGGGCCGCAGCGAACGCCCTGCGCGGACCGGTGGATCCCGGCGACTTCAAGTCGTACGTGTTCCCCGTCATGTTCTTTAAATGGATCTCGGACACCTGGGACCACAACCATGCCGAAGCCTTCGCCGACTTCGGTGACGACCTGACAGATGAGATCGAAGCCACGTACCAGCCCTTCGTCGTACCCGAAGACGGCCACTGGGACGACGTGTTCGAAACCACTCTGAACATCGGATCGAAGCTCGGTAAGACGCTGCTCCGTATCCAAGAGGCGAACCCTGGCAAGCTCGACGGGGTGTTCGGTGACGTGAACTGGGCGAACAAGGAGCGTCTCCCTGAGTCGGCTCTCGCCGACCTGCTCGACGCGTTCGACAAGCTCACTCTGGACCCAACTCACATCAGTGGTGACATGCTGGGCGCGGCGTATGAGTACCTGCTCCGGGAGTTCGCGGAGGCCAGCGGGAAGAAGGCCGGCGAGTTCTTCACTCCGCGCCATGTCGTGCACCTTCTGGTCAAGATCCTTGATCCGCAGCCTGGCGACTCTGTGTGCGACCCTGCCTGTGGCTCCGCCGGCATGCTGGTCGAGACGGTGAACGCGGTAAACGCGGGCGGCGGCGACGCGCGTACCCTCAGCCTCTACGGGCAGGAATACAACCTGACGACCGCCGCGATGGCGAAGATGAACCTGTACCTGCACGGGCTTGAAGACTTCCAGATCGTGCGCGGCGACACCTTCCGCGAGCCCAAGCTCCTCGAAAAGGATGGCAGCCTGCGCACCTACTCGGCGATCGCGGCTAATCCTCCGTTCAGTCTCCAGAACTGGGGCGCGGACTTTTGGGCCCGCGACCCGTACGCGCGTGCGATCGGTGGCGAGGTGCCGCCTGCGAAGAACGGCGACTACGCGTGGATCCAGCACATCGTCTCAACGATGGCCGATGACGTTGGCCGTGCCGGGATCGTCATGCCGCACGGCGTGCTGTTCCGCGGCGGCAAGGAAGCCGTGATTCGTGAGCAGCTGGTTCGCTCGAACCTCCTCGAGGCGATCATCAGCCTGCCCAACAACCTGTTCTACTCCACGTCGATCCCGGTCTGCTTGCTCATCTTCCGGAAGAAGAAGTCCGTCGAGCGTTTCGACCATGTGTTGTTCGTCGACGCGACGAAGCGATTCGTGGCCGGGAAGAACCAGAACACGATGTCCAACGATGACATCGAAGTCATCCACGAGGCCTATCGCGATGGTGTTGACTCTGACGGGGACGGTGGGCTTGGCCTGCGCCTGGTTCCACTCGACGAGATTGCTGAAAACGGGTTCGACCTCAACATTGGCCGTTACATCAAGGGCGAAGCTGTGGCCGAGGCCAACGTAGGTGAGGCGATGGTGCTCATGCGCGAGGCACAGGAGCGTCTGATGACTGCCCAAACAGAGCTCGACGTGAAGCTACTGGCGGCTGGGTTCTGATGCCCGATTCGTGGACCGAGATCCTGCTGGGTGAACTATGCGATCTCGTGAAAGGGACGTCACCCACCCAGAAGACTCCTCCGGGTGAGTACCCCTTGATCGTGACAGCAGCGCAGCCTCTGTCATCCGATTCGCACCAGATCGACGGCGAGGCGGTGTGTGTGCCGATGGTCTCCTCCACCGGGCACGGCCATGCGTCTCTCAAACGAGTTCATTACGCCAGTGGGAAGTTCGCTGTCGCCAACATCATCGTCGCCTGTATCGTCAAGGACAAAGAACTCTGCGACACGCGCTACCTCTGGCTGTACCTCCAGGCTCGGAAAGATGAGGTCCTTGTCCCCCGGATGCAGGGCACGGCGAACGTTTCACTGTCCCAGCGCGAGCTGGCAAAAGTGCCCGTGGTCCTCCCGCCCCTCGCCGAGCAGCGCCGCATCGTCGACTTAATCGGAGCCCTGGACGAAACGATTGAGGCAGCGGAACAAAGCAGCAACGCCTCGTCCGCCCTGCGACTGGAACTCCTATCCAGTGAATTTGCGACGGCAGCGGCATCCCCCATCGCTGAGTTCGCTGAGCTTCTTGTCGGGTATGCGTTCAAGAGTTCTGATTACGCAGCGGGCGGTATCAGGCTTCTGCGGGGCGACAATATTGTCCCTGGAGGAATGCGCTGGGACGACGCCAAACTCATCGCTGAGGAAGACGCTTCCGCTCACTCGGAGAGGTATTCCCTGCGTGCCGACGATATCGTCTTAGCGATGGACCGACCGGTGATCTCATCGGGAGTGAAAGCTGGACTAATCAAACAGGAGGATCTACCCGCGCTCTTGGTCCAGCGCGTAGCGCGGCTCCGACCGTCATTGAAGGAACACGGCCGATCGATCGAGCTCTGCTTCGGTAGCCGCGAATTCCGCACGTACTTGGAATCGGGACAGGTTGGCAGCCACGTCCCACACATTAACGGGAAGCAAATCGCCGAATTCCGCGTGCCGGTTTCCATATTCCAACCCGGCGGGCCAGAGTTGATCGGGGCGGCCAATGACGCTTATGTCGCCTCCTCCGAGTACGCAGACTCACTCTCCGCTCTGCGGACCAGCGTCCTCGCCGTATTACTCAGTGGTGAGCACGAAATTCCGTCATCGTATGGTGAGTACTTGGGGGTAGTCGCATAGTGGGTTTTTCAGAGTCGTCGACGGTTCAGGCCGCGATCATCGTTCAGTTGGCGGCTAACGGGTGGAAGCATGTGCCCGGGTCACAGCTGGACCGCCCGAATGACTCTGTTCTGATCGAAGGCGACCTTGTCACCGCGATCCGACGACTGAACCCGTTCCTCGCGGATGACCCGGACCGGGTCGACATGGTTGTGTCGAGCCTGCGGCTTGTTCTAGTCAACTCGGGTGACACCGGGCTCATGAGCGCGAACGAGGAGTTCACGGCTTGGCTGCGTGGTCGGCGCACCATCACGCTGAACGACACGAACCATGACGAGCCCGTGCGCCTCATCGACTTTGAGAACCCAGCGAACAACAGCTTCATCGTCTCCGACGAGGTCACCTACGGGGCGCCCGGGAACAGCGCCCGGTTCGACGTCGTGCTGTGGGTGAACGGTGTTCCGCTCGTTGTCGGTGAGACGAAGACGCCCGTCGATCACAAGAAGAGCTGGCTGCACGGCGCCCAAGACATCCGGAACCGGTACGAGGTCGAACGGCCGCACTTCTTCGTCCCCAACTTGCTCTCCTTCGCCACGGAGGGCCGTGAGCTCCGGTACGCGGCAATTCGCACACCACTCGACTACTGGGAGCAGTGGGGTGACACGAAGACCGATGCGAACCTCAGCGGATGGCCGCGGGTGAAGCTGGCCATCGACCAGCTGCTTGACCATAAGAATCTGCTCTCGATCCTCGCTGACTACGCGATTTTCGAGCGAGGTGAGCGGAACGGCCTTCCATCCACGACCAAGATCGTGCCTCGTTACTTCCAGCATGAAACCGTTGAAGCAATCGTCGCCCGTGCCGTCGCAGGGACCCCGCGCAAGGGCCTCGTCTACCACACGCAGGGTTCAGGCAAGACGCTGGCGATGTCGTGGGCGGCCGCGAGGCTCATCCACGAGCCCCGACTGAAGAACCCGACGATCATCGCGATCGCGGACCGGTCGCAGCTCGTCCGGCAGACCTACAATCAATTCTTGGCCGCCGGCACCCCTAGGTTGAACGAGGCGTCCAGCTCGGCCGAACTGCGGTCCCTGCTGAAGGCCAACCAGCGCGGAGTAATCTTCACCACCATCCACAAGTTCAAGGACGCCGGCCACCTCAGCGACCGAGACAACATCATCGTTTTGGTCGACGAAGCTCACCGCACCCAAGAGGGTTCACTCGGCCAGCAGATGCGCACCGCTCTCCCGAACGCATTCCTCTTTGGATTCACCGGCACCCCTATCGCCGACCTCGAACGGAACACGTTCAAGATGTTCGGCGACGAGAACGACCCGGACTACGCGATCAACACCTACAACTCCGACCGGTCAATTGCTGACGGGACCACCGTCCCAATGCGCGTGTCCTCCCGCACCGTCGAGTTCCGCATCGACCAGGAGGCTCTCGAGGCTGACGCTGACGCTCTTGCCGAGACCGAGAATCTGAGCGAAGAGGAGAGGGAGAGGATCGCGGCGAAACTCTCCAACGTTGCCACGCTGCTGGCTAACCCAGAGCGGATCCGCGGCGTGTGCGAGGACATCCTCGGACACTTCTACCCGACCATCGACCCGCTCGGGATGAAAGCACAGATCGTCGTTTACAACCGTGAGCTATGCGTGGCCTACCACGAGCAGTTGACGTCCCTCCTCGCGGAGCGCGGCATCGTCGATGAAGCTGCCGTCGTCATGAGCGCCGCGGGCAAGGACGACCCGGCCGCGTGGACCTCGCACCAGCTGACCGAGCAGCAGGAGGAAGCGGTCTTGAACCGGTTCCGGGCGTACGGTGATCCGTTGAAGTTCCTGATCGTCACTTCGAAGCTCGGGACCGGATTCAATGCCCCGATTGAGGGCGCCCTGTACCTCGACAAGCCCATGAAGCTGCACACCTTGTTCCAAACGATTACCCGCACCAACCGGCCGTGGTCAAACCCGGTGACCGGCCAGAAGAAGGCCTACGGGCTGATCGTCGACTACATCGGCCTGGGCAACGGGTTCGCCCGCGCGATGACACCCAATGACCCCGAAGCGAAGCAGCGCGAGCTCGATCTCGAAGGGCTAATCCAGGCATTTGGCGAGGAGCTCGACGCGCTGCTGGACCGGTTTGAGGGAATCGACCGGGCCGACGCCAGTATGGACGCATTCCAGGCCGCGATCGAGAGGGTGCCGCCAGGCAAGGCGAGGGACCGGTTCGGGGCCCAGTTCATGCTCGCGCAGAGCCTCTGGGAGACGATCGCGCCGATCCCCGAGTTGGAGCCGCGGCGCCGTGACTACCGGTGGGTGGCGAAGATCTATGAGGCGGTGACGCCAACGGACAACTCCGCGTTGCTCTGGGACCGGGTGGGCGCAAAAACTCGCGAGCTCGTCTACTCAAACATCACCGGCATCACCGTCCGAAACCCGAGGGTCACCGTTCAGATTGCCGACTCCAAGACAGTGCAATCACTCATCGATGCTGGCGTAATTACCCCGGGCGACAAGGACGTTGTCGTCAAGCCGGCATCCGAGGTGATCGACGGCATCGCCGCACGGCTGAAGCGGCGCCTTGCGGGCGCGAACGGAGCTCACACCGTCTATAGGGGTCTCGCGGAACGCCTCGAACGGCTCCGCGTGTCAGAGCTTGCGCGGGCCCAGGACTCCATCGAGTACCTTCGCGAACTGTTCACGCTCGCGAAGGACGTCAAGGACGCCGAACATGCCGAGGACGAGGGCGGCGCAGCAGGCCTGGACCTTTTGCCGAACCCGAACATTGGCGCGCTCACCCAGATCTTCGAGGAGTTCAAACCGGAGAACGTGCCAGTGCTCATCGGGGACGTGGTTACGGAGATTGACCGGATTGTGATCGAGGTGTCCTACCCCGGGTGGGAGATTAAGGAGGACGGCAAGCGCGAGGTGCGTAAGAGCCTGCTGAAGGTCTTCAAGAAGTTCCGGCTGCCATTGAACGGGGAACCGTTCGAGAGCGCCTACCGGTATGTCCAGACACATTACTGATGACGAATCTCGACGGTGCGCTTCCCGCTTCTGACAGACACCGGCACCCAAGGCCAGACCTGTTGTGCCTGCCGAAACGGGAGTTCGACTTCGGAGCTGACGGTAATCTGAATCAACTCAACAGGAGGCATTCGTGACCATCGCTGATGACCAGAAGACTGAATTCACTGTTCCCGTTTGGCCCGCGCTGATCATCCCGATCCTGCAGGTCCTCAGCGAAAACGGCACCTTGCATCGCAAAGACCTCTTCGACCGTGCCGCCGCAACGGCCGGGCTCGATGACGCCGCACGTACAGAGACTCTGAACTCGGGTGGCCTGCGATATGAGCATCGAATGGGCTGGGTCCTCGCCAACACGGCCCGCGCAGGATGGATTGACCGTCCGGCTCGAGGCCAGTACGCGATCAACGCGGTTGGCCGGGCCTGGATGGCGGAGAACCCTGACGGCTTGACCTATGGCCAAGCACGCGAAGTGTTTGCCCCTTTCTGGCCGTCGCAGGCCCAAAAGGATCAGACCAGCGAAGCCGACCTGCCCATTCCGATCCTGGAAGTACTCGACCCTGTCGAGCAGATCGAAGACGGTATCAACCGGATCCACCAGGAAGTCGGTGAAGAACTCCTGCGCCGGCTGCGCGAGAGCCATCCTGACTTCTTCGAACAGGCCGTCGTGAATCTTCTCCTCAGAATGGGCTACGGCGGAGTCGAACAGCGCGGAAAGCGAATCGGCGGCACCGGAGACGAAGGCATCGACGGGATCATCGACCAAGACGCCCTCGGCCTCGACCAGGTCTATATCCAAGCGAAGCGGTACAAGCTGGGGAGCAACATTGGACGCGAAACGATCCAAGCGTTCGTGGGTGCTCTCCACGGATTCGGTGCCACCCGCGGTGTCTTCATCACGACGAGCGCTTTCACTCCTGCCGCCATCAGCTACACCGCCGGCGTACCGTCCCGCATCATCCTCATCGACGGCCAGCGACTCGTGGAATTGATGATCAAGTACCTTGTCGGCGTCCAATCACGCCAGACCTATGCCGTGGTCGAAGTGGACGACGACTTCTTCGACTGAGACTCCGCGTGGTGGTCCACACCGAAGAATTCCCAATCGGTAGTGGCTCCCCACGCTGCACTACGTGCTGATCGGTTCGATCAGTCGTCGGTCCTCGCTATCGAGGGTGCGGACGTTGTTGACTGTCCGGGCTACCGGGTACGCCGTCACTGTCTTGGCGATAGCGATGGAGCTTCGGTCAAGCATCGAGAGGACTTCTTCCTTGTCGGTGATCTTCTCCGGGTGCAGCCATTGGTCCCACACGTCCGGGGTCAAGAACACGGGCATGCGGTCGTGGATCTCACCGGACGCGTCGCGCGCCGCGCGGGTGATGATCGTGAACGTGATCTTCCACGCGTTTCCCTCCTGGCGGGCCGCGTACAGGCCGGCCGCCGCCAGCACATCGCCGTCGCTGTGGATGAAGTAGGGCTGTTTGCCGTCGTCCATCTGCTGCCACTCGTAGTAGCCGGCCATGGGCACCAAACACCGTTGGCTGGCAAACGCGCTGCGGAACATGCCGTTACTGGCCACTGATTCCAGGCGCGCATTGATCGGGGCCGGACCGCCCGGCTTTGCCCAACCCGGCTTCAACCCCCACGATGCCAAATCCAGGTCACGCTGCACTGTTTCGTCGTGGATCCACTCGCGCACGATCGGTGCCGGATCCGTGGGGGCAACGCTGTAAGAGGGCTGCCAGGCGGCGGCGTTGTCGCCGGTGGCGTCGAAGACGCTCAGCAGCTCGTCGGTGGTGCTGGGAACCACGAATCTGCCGCACATGCTGTTGAAACTACCGCTCCCCCGACCTCACCGGCAATGGGATCAACGCGGTGCGCCTCTGGGCACAGTCGGGAAGAGGTACGTCAGACGAGTCGAACGACACCGCACTCCGGGCAGCACCAGAAGGGGCCTTCATCGGTGCCCTCGATCGCCATGCGTACCAAGCATCGTTCGCAGTTCGGCACACCAAGGTCGTCCATGTCGGCCACACTACGCCGGGCACCGCCCCGGACACCCTCGATGGATCCGGTCCGTCACCGGGCAGAGCCATCTCTCGGCACGATTCGGCCAGAATCTCCGACACCGCTCCCCCGCACCCGTCGTACTCAATCCTGTTGACCAGGTCGCCCGAAAGACAGCGACACTCGGCACGATCCGTTCCGGTGGGCGGCCTCGAGAAGAGGCAGTGCTCGCAGTCGGGTGGCACGCCCAGGTCGTCCGAGCCCTGGCCGGCACAGAGCACCCCACCACGCGGCGGCTTCCACGCTCTCCGAGACGAGGGGCCGTTTCGTATTTTCGTTTTCGTTATCGTTATTTCGTTTGCGTATTGCGTTACCAATGATACGATATGGGCATGAGCATTCCTGAGATCACCGACGTGCGCACCTGCGGTTTCCCCGGCTGCGAGGAGCCCGTGGATGCCACGCTTGGTGTGGGCCGGCCCGCCGGCTACTGCGTCAACCCCGCTCATAACCGTGCCGCTGCGTGGCGGGCCCGCCGCGCCGAGTCCGGCCGGGTCGAGCGCACCGTCGAGGACGACAAGCTCCCCGTTGATGCGGCACGGCAGCGGGCGAGCGTGTTGCGGTCTCAGGTTGCCGGGATGGTCGAGCACCTGCAGCAGCAGCTGGTGGTCCTTGTCGACGAGCTCCGCACCGTCGCGGACCCGGACGCGGCCGAAGCGCAGATCGAGGCCGTCACTTCTGACGCGGCCGAGCAGGTTGCCACGGCGGCCGCCCGCGCCAACCGCGCCGAGACCGCTACCCGCAAGGCCGAGGCCGAGCGCGCCGAAGCCGACGCGGCAGCCGAGGAATCAGCTGCCCTGGTCGACGAGCTCCGCACGACCCTGGGCGCGCTCGAGCAGCGTGCCGCCACCCTCGAGGGCGACCTGGTCATTGCGGGCGAGGACAATGCACGGGCGACCGCCGAGATCACCGCCCTCACAGACCAAGTGGCCGCTCTGGGCATCGAGAACGCGGCCACGACCGCACAGCTCACCGAGGCCAGGGAGCTCGTCGCGGCGGCCACCGCGGCCAAGGACGAGGCCCTGGCGGCCGCGCGCGACGCGGCCGCGCAGGCCGCCGCCGCGGCCAGCCGCTTGGAGCGTGCCGAGACGGATGCTGCGAGCACCCGGGACCTGCTCGACCAGGCCCGGACGGAGCGCGAGAGCGCGCGGGCGGAAGCGCTCGTGCTCACCGGGCACCTGGCCACAGTCAGCAGTGAACGCGATAGTGCCACGGCCGAGGCGGGCAGGGAGCGTTCCTACGCCGAGCAGCGCGTCACCGACGTGCGGGCCGCCCTCGAGCAGCAACTCACCCAGCTACGCGCCGACCTCGACCAAGCACGCACCAGTGAACGCGAACAGCGCACCCGCGCCGACCGCGCCGAAGCACAGGCGCCACGCCCCAAGCAGAAGTAGAACGCCGGCCCACTCCCCCGTCTCGACCAGAGGCGTACGGGGCGTGTTCCTGTCCGCCTGCGGCGCCGTCCCTCACGCCGAGCTACGGGCGGGGAGACCGCCCTAGCTCAGTGGTCGTCCAGCGGGGAGCGGCGAGCTATCACCCTGGTATCTCTCCCCTGCGTTGTGTGAGAGTTCACGACGTTCTACCTCTGCCAAAATGGCTCGCTCCACGAAGTCTGACCAGCTTTTATCGCCTTCGATGTGGCTCGTCGCCCGGTACGTTGCCCGGGCCCGATCACGTGTGGCTGCTGACAGATAGGTGGTCATCCGCGCAGTCGTGTCGACCACAACGGTTGCCGACTTCTTGGCTGGTGTGCGCGAGGGCTTTGCAGCGGGAGAGGCAGCGGTTTTGGGCAGCTCACTGGTTTCCGGTTTTGGTTCAGGGCGATTTCGGGCCTGGAGCCGGCTCAGGTCATGAGCCCCGGCGCGGGGCGTGAGGCCGCCGATCTGTCGGTTGGGGGTTTCGTCGCTCATGCGAGGGCCTCCTGGTTCTCTGCTGCCGTAATCCTGGCCACGACTTCTTGGGTGATTGCCTGCAGGTCGTCAGCGACCGACGATGCTGTGCGTGGTGCAAATGTTTGTGCCTGCGCGTCACCCCGCCGGATCTCGTACCACTTCGGCCCCTTGCGGACTTGTGCGTCGAGTTCGTGCACCAGAAGACCCCGTTCTCGGGTGGCCTGGGCGGTAGCTTCGCTGTGGCGAACCGTGGCAGTGAAGACGACGTTGTTGTCGGCGTTGAAGAGCTCTGCGATGTGTTCGCGTGCTTCGCGCTGGACGACGTGGGCAGAGGTCCCGACGTCTACCAGGACCACGCCGAGGAGGTCGAGGGTGGGGTTCACTCCGAGGACCGCGTCGAGTCGCGCTGCAACGGCACCAAGTCCTTTGCGGCTTGATTTATCACTTTTGACGGGGACGAGTGCCCATCGCGCGGCCGCAACGGCCGCTGTCTGGAGCGTTTCATCGCCTGGCGGGCAGTCGATGAGGATCATGTCGTAGTCGCCTGCAATGGGCTCCAGCAGATGAGCGACGGCTAGCTTGGCCCCATCGGGGTCCTTGTTCGCTTTGGCAGCGAGACCGGCCGTGGCCTGGTCGAGGGCCGGACCTCCAGCGAATACGTCAAGGTTTGGTCGAACTTCGCGAATGGGGGCCGCTCCCCCACCGAACATGAGTGCCTGAGCCAGTGCGCGGCCGGTGTCGTCCCGGTCGTCGTCCGTGTATCCGAGATCCTCGGCCAGGTTGCCCTGGGGGTCGAGATCTACCAGGAGTACGCGGTAGCCGTTGTTAGCGAGCATGCCGCCGATGTTGGCGGTGAGTGTGGTCTTGAGGACGCCACCCTTGCCGTTGATGACGGCGATGACCCGTTCCAACGCGGTGCGATTGAGTGCCGGAGGCATACGTTCTCGTTTCTCTTGTCGTCATTAGTGACATTACAGCTAATGCTGTCATTAATGGCATAAGCAGCATTGCTGCTTATGCTGTCTTTGCTGCTTTCACTGTCCTTACAAGTATTAATTGTATTAGCTCTATTACCTACAATGCCAGCATTACTGACAATAGCAGCATTACAAGCAATGACAGCGGACAGTCCAGCTATCCCGAGCCTTGCGGCGTGCTTCGGGCGGTGAGTACAGGCGCTTCGGCGTCGCTCTACGCTGCGGAGGCTCACGCTCGTAACCGCGCCCGGTGGGGGAGTGTGAGGGGGACACCCCTCACCGGCCGGCCCGCCCGGGGCCAGCCGGTGCTTGCGGCTAGATGTTGCGGAGCATGCTCACCACGGTGGGGAACGGGGACAGGCTCTCCACGAGGGCGTCGACGGTCCCGGCGTCGGGCTTCTGCGCGAAAGACTCCTGGATCCGCGCGAGCTGTGCGTCGGTGAGGCCGACGGTCTCACCGTCTCCGGTGACGCTGACGGCGATGGCTGTGCCGAAGATGACGGTGGGGCGGCCGAGGCGGTGGGCGAGCACGGTCGCGGGCAGGTTCAGGGTTGACCCGTTGATGAGTCCTTCATCATCGACGAAGAGGTCGATGTCGTCCTCCAGGCCGACGACGTCGAACATCCGGCAGCCGATGGCGGCGATGATGTCCGCCCCGATGCTGGCCTCGTTCACGTCCAGGGTGGTGATGGTTTCGGTCGGGTTGATCTTGACGCTGCGGATGCTGGTGGTCATGGGGTTCTCTCTCCAAGGTTGGTGAGGTGCGCGGGGTCCCGAGCTCTCTCGTGGGCAGTGGTTGTGTTGTCGTCCACCGTTTTTCTGCCCTTGGTGGCAAGAGAAATCGATTGAGAGCGGGAGTGCCGGAGTGCCCGCAGTCTCGTGCGAAATAAGGGAGCCTGCGACCGCGTGCGCGAGTGCGGGTGACGCAGGCACGGAGCGAACTACGATGATTGGCCACCAAGGGAAGAAATGTTTTGAAAGAGTCAGGCCGGCGCAGCCGGCTCCGTGTGGGTCCGGCCTTCAGGCCGGATTCACCTGGTGGGGGAGTGTGAGGGGGCACCGTCCCCCTCACGGCGGCCGGCCCCTGGGCGGGCCGGCCTACGCGGCAGTTATTCGGGCCGCTGGTGCTGCTGGATCTCCGCATACGGGGCGGTATCGGTCCACGTGTACCCGGTGCTGACGCTGAAGGTTTTGGGGTTGGCGCGGACGACTTCGCGCCACTGGCCGCGGATCTTCACCCGGTCACCCTTCTGGACGGTGCTGCGGTCGTAGCCGGTGGCCGTGCCGCTCTCGATCTGGGCGGCGCGCACGGCTTCCCAATAGGCGATCTGGTCGTGCTTCTCGGCGAGGTTGGGTGCGAGCTGGTCTGCTCGGGCCTGCTTCTGGGCGTCGGTTGCATCGATGTAGCCGCGTTCGTCGTCGTAGCGCGGGGCGATGACGCGTCGTTCTAACTTGCGCAGCTCAGCCCCCAGAGTGTCGATGCGGTTGGCCACCGTGACGGGCCGGTAGCGGGCGTCGGCGGTGTGGGTGGCCGAGTCGGCACGCGCCTGGGCGTGGGCGGCGTCGGCGCTGGCTTCAACTGATTTACGCATGGCGCTATCCGCCTTGGCGATCGCATTGCGGTGGCGGCCTTCGGAGTGGTGGCCAATCTTGATCGGTTCTCCTCCTTCGGGCAGGCGGTCAAGCGCGCTCCGGGCGCGGGTCCACGCGTCATCGCTTGCGGTGGCCTTGCGGTCGGCTTTGGCGGCCAGGGCGTCGACCCGGTCGGCCTGACGTCCGATCTTTCCGGCCTCGACCTCGGCGGTCGTGCGTCGCTCGTGGTCGATGTCGGTTTCGACCTCGAATCCGGCCGCTTCCAAGGCCTCCTGGGTGCGGGTGATGGTGTGGAGCTTGGGGAGGCGGTCGCGGGACTGGGGGACGAACCAGGCGCTAATGCTGCGCCCCCAACGCCAACCAACGGTCTTGAGGACGTCGGCGGTTCCGTCGCCTTTACTGGTGCCGTCGATCATGGTTCCGGCGGCGTGGCTGTGGGTGATGATGAGCATGATTTCTGTTTCCTCAATTAGGCGAAGCTGTCGGCGTAGCGGGTCGCGGTGCAGGTTTCTCCGGGCTGGGTATCTACGGCACCTTCCGAACGGCACCCGCTGCAGGCGCACCCGTCCGCGTAGCGCTCCCTCGGGTAGGTGTTCTCGTACCGGTAGTCGGACTCAGCCATGGGATCTCTTCTCTTCGTGAACAACTGTTTTTTTGGCCTGTCTGGCAAGAGAAATCGATAGCGACCGGGAGTGCCGAAGTGCCCGCAGTGCCGGGCGAAATAAGCCCGCAGGGCGCGTCCGGCACTGCGGGTAACGCAGGCACGCAAGGGAGCTACGATGATTGGCCAGATAGGACAAAAATGCCCGGCAATCAGCGCCGCACAGCGGCTCCATATCGCTTGTGACGGCTTCGCCGTCGCAGTATCAGAGTGATATCACTGTGATATTCCGCTGCGGGGGAGTGCGAGGGGGATTCCTCCCCCTCGCCGGCCAGCTCGGGAGCTGGCCGGCTGCCCGGTCTAGAGTGCGGCGACTTCCTCAGCGTTCGTGACGAGCTGTGCACCGAATTCGCGGATCAGGCGGTGGCATCCGGCACTGGTCGGGGACGTGACCGGGCCGGGAACGGCGCCCACGGGGCGGGCGATTGTGCAGGCGTGGGTTGCGATGTTCAACGATCCCGATCGGTAGCCAGCTTCTGTGACGACGGTTGCGCGGGCGGCGGCCGCGATCAACCGGTTTCGCATCAGGAACCGGTACCGGGTGGGGCTCTGCCCGAAGCTGATTTCGGAAGCTACCGCGCCCGTCTCAGCAATCCGGGTGAGCAGAGCGTCGTGACCGGTGGGGTAGTACCGGTCGAGTCCGCCTGCCAGGTACGCGACGGTGCGCCCGCCGCTAGCCAGCGCTGCCCGGTGAGCCATTCCGTCTACCCCGTAGGCTGCACCGGAAATGATCACGTGGCCTCGGCTGACCAGGCCCGCGGTGATCTCCATGGTGACGTGTTCGCCGTAACCGGAGGAGGCTCGAGCCCCGACGACGGCTGTGTTCAGGGGGTCGGCCAGGATCTCGGTGGTACCTCGGACCCAGAGCGCGTAGGGGGCGGCGGTGCCGAGGTCGTTGAAACCTGCGGGCCAGTGCGGGTGGTCGGGGGTGATGAGTTCTGCCGACCCGGTGTCTGCGGCCGCGAAAGCTGCGGCAATGTTGCCCTCGGTGGCGCGGGGCCGGGTGCGGGCGCGGAGTGTGGCCAGGTCGAGTCCTGCCGCGTCGCCGGTGCCGTGCAGGAGAACGTTCAGGGCTTCTTCCGCGCCGAGTGCGGCGATGAGGGTGCCGGTGTCCCTGTCTCCGGGCTCGCTGATGATGGTCCAGATTCCGCGCGCAGCTGCGTCGGTCGTGAATCGCTGGATGGTGGGAACGTGGGTGCTGATGCTGGCGAGCGTGTTCATGGGTTCTCTCTCCCTCGTGGACAACTGTTTTTTTTGGCCTGTCTGGCAAGAGAAATCGATAGCGACCGGGAGTGCCGAAGTGCCCGCAGTGCCGGGCGAAATAAGCCCGCAGGGCGCGTCCGGCACTGCAGGTGACGCAGGCACGGAAGGGAGCTACGATGAACCGCCAGAAAGGACAAAAAGCCCGGCAATCAGTGCCGCAAAGCGGTTCCATATCGCTTCTGACGGCTTGGCCGTCGTGCTTTCAGAGTGATACCACTCTGATATCTCCGTGCCGCGCAGCGGCTCCCCTGGGGGATAGGTACGGCGGCTGCACCGCTGTTCCGTCACGGCCCGAAGGGACGAGTGCCTGATTGTTTCCGGCTCCGGCTTCCGTGCCGGAATCTGGGAACAGCAAGGCCCGGCGTGACAGTGGGGGACCGTCACGCCGGGTCTTGAGGCGAGGTTAGCCCTGTGTGACCGTGGCGGCGTTGGCCTCGGCTGCCTTGATGGCTGCCTTCTCGGCGACTGTGTCGATCACGATCTGCTCGACCTCGCTGAAGTTGTAGCCCCATCCGGCCAACTGCTCGTGCGTGACCCAAAGACCGGAACAGCCCCGCCGAATAGGGTCCATTGCGCACCGGGTCCCGCGGGTACAGCATCAAGACTGCTACGTCCAAGACCCAATTGAGGAGGGAAAAAGAGATGACCATTGAGAAAGACGTTGAACAGATGTTGAGCGAAAAAACCAAGTTCATATTCTCCGATGTGGAAAAGCGGGATCAATTCCAGAAGCTCGTCGCAGACCTCAAAGAAGCCACCAAGAATGTTTCTGCCCCCGAGGGAGGCCCCATCCTAGAGATAGAAAAGGCCGGCAAGAAAGAAGGACCTAGTCTCCTCCCAGAGTTCTTCCTAGTCATCGTCGGAGTCACCTGGCTGGTCACGATGATCCAACACCTCTATTCCTCGATCACTTCCCCGGGAGGCACAGTCATCGACTCGAGTCAGGGTGGCAAACCTGTCATTACACACGACCCAAACCTGACCGATGGCGCCGTCGCTATCATCGCAAAGGACGGCACGGTCGAATACAAGGCCGAAGGATCACCCTTCAGCGTCCTGATGGAAATCTTCAAAGCAGTACTGATAGCTCTGGTATCAGGAAAGGCCGACACTGTGAAGGCGCTGGGAGATACGGTCAAAGATGCCGTCAGTAAGGCTGGAGGAGACCCAGGGACGGCTGTCAACGTCATTCCAAACGATGTCGGCTGACTCACTCAGTCGGAGTGGACGAACGGGTCGCAGCTGCCAGACGACGGGGCCGCGGTCACCCCTACTCAGACAGCGAATGTGAAGTATTTCCCCACAAAAGGCCTACTCGCGTTAACGTGCCCCGGTGAGGGCCTCCGTGACTGGTGAAGATGTTAGATACCTCCAATCAATCCGGAGGCCCTCCCTCACAACGAGGCGCGGCACATCGCCGCTACCCTGACCGAGAGCAGCCCAGCGGTTGGTGCCGGCTACGCCGCCTCACCTAGGTACTGCCACCGATTCTCCGGATTGAGCAACCCCGCACCCACCAGCTCGAGCGCGGAGCGGTGATCGGCGAGGTTGGTGCTGGCTCGCGGATACCGCGGCCAGACCCGTTCCCCTGGTGCGCTCGCCTCAAACAATGGCCGGCTCGAAACATGTGGGCGCCGCGGCCGGGACCGGGGCGTTGACATCATTGTGGTCAGTTCGGCTTGCCACCACGCCCACACCTCCCGCTCGATCCGATACCGCTCCGCCCGAGCCAGCAGGGTTCCCAGAACGTTCAGCTGCAGGGCTGCCTGGTTCCGGAGATCTTGCTTCGACCTGGCCCACCCATCCCGGTGAACGACCAGGAGCTTGTGACGCCGGAGGCGGCTGAGGATCGTGGCTGTGTGCCGGGCAGTGACGCCCAAGAGGCGAGATGCAGAGTCAATAGTGAGGTACGGGTGCTGGCGCAGCAGGGCGTAGAGCTTGCCGGCGAGGTGTCCGAGACCCCGTCGGGTGAAGAGGTCGTGGCGTTGGTCGGTGAGTTGTTCCTCGAGCAGGACGACGAGATGGGTGCGGGTGTTAAAGAGCTCAGCTGCAGAACGACCCGGCGACGACGGGATTTCGTTCGGGGGGCGGGGGTTATCTAATGGTTGTGACCGGACTGTTCGGGGACCTGTGGATAACGTGGGGGCTAGGCGCCATTCGGCGGCGTTGCCGTCGTCGCTCGCACTGACCCGTTCGACGTATCCGGCCGCAGCGAGGGCGGTGAGGGCGACGGCTGCGGTGGTGCGGCCGAGGCCTCCCATCGGGCCCAGGTCCCGGATTGCGGCGGCGACGGTACGTTTGCCGGTCTGCAGGGTGAGGTAGGCCAGGGCGCGGAGAATGGTCTGCTGATTCGAGGACGCTTCGGTCCGGCCCCACCGGCCCGGGCTGACCCGGAACCGGGTGAGGAGGGCCTCGACGTCGGTCACGATGGCGTCCAGCTCCGACAGGTCCTGCGGCTCCCGGACCGCTGGCAGTGGGCGCTGGAGGGCTGCGTACTGCTGGGCTTTGTCCCACTGGCGGCCCAACCGGGCCCGGGCCTCGGCTGCGGCCCGGGGGCGGCGGTCGCCGCGGCCGGTGTTCTTCGTCCGGAAGTGCTCCAGCCCCGGGGCCGTCTTGATGGCGTGCTCGACGTCGACGAGCTGCCAGCCGGCGTTCGCGGCCGAGAGCAGGCACATGAACCCGGTCCAGCTCGGGTTACTGCCGCCATCGATAGTGGCCATATGGGCGGTACCGGCCGCGCTGAGTCGCCGGTGCGCCTGGTGGCGTGTGGCGATGGGGCCCGACGGGGCGCTGTCTTCCGCGCGGAGGGACGGCTTCCGCGCCTCGAGCACCGCGGCCAGGGCGGCCAGGTCCGCGGTCGTGGTCGACGGGACGATCAGGGTGTTCAGGTTGCCGCGGAGGACCGTGGAATGGCTGCCATCGCGGTGCGGGGACAGGGGCGGCCGTGCGGCGCCGGTGACAGCGTTGAGGAGCATGCCGTGGTCCAAGCGGCGGAAGTTCGCTCGCGCTGCACTCGCGACGGGGGCGACGGCGAGTTTCGGGGCGCCGCCCTGGAGGGCGAGCCAGATGTGCCGGCCACCCGTCCCCGACGACTGGCACACGACATGCTCGATTGAGAGGGCATCGAGGGTGCGGGAGAGAACGTCGCACTCATCGCCGGCTTCCTCCATCAGCTCAGCGTCAACGCCGTGCTTGTCCTTACCGTCGAAGTCGAAGCAGAGGACCCGGAACAAGCCGGTGTCATCGGCCAGGTTTATCGCCCACGGCGTTGTGGGTTCGGCCGGCCCAACCCGGTGAATTAGGGGGTAACTGTTCTCGTCCACTCGCCCGTACGCGTCCCGTTTCATCACGCGCACCTGATCGCGCGGACTCATCCGGCGCGTCAAAGCCCAGGCTGTCCACGCTTCAGTGGGAACGCCAGACACGCCGGACACAATTCCGGGTGCATTCTGGGGTACGTGCGCTATGCTCTGGGACATAGAGAAACCTCCCGTGAGGGCTGTTGATCTGGATTAGCTCGAACCTCGTGCCGGGAAGCAGAAGTGGTTTGAGCTACGAAACTTGCAGTGGCCCGTCGCGAAAGCGACGGGCTCTTTCGTTTAAGCGGCTGGGATCGGCAACTCCTCGAGTTGAGGCCGACCGAGGTCGAGAACTGGCAAGTGGCCCGCCGGCTCCGAGAGCGCACGAAGCAGGGTCTGCATGTAGAGCGCCTTAGCTGCCCCACTTGCTGCCGCTGCCTCGGTCACGAGAGCGAAAATTTCCGGGTCAACACGCACCTGCAAGAGAACGGTCGGCGCGTTGTCCTGCCGTCGTCTGCGTCCTGGTTCCATTGCCATGGGCCAACAGTGGCAGAAGGCAGCTCTATGAATGCATACGCCGCGCGGTGTGTCGGATTATTTTCCGAACAGGTATTCGCCGTATCCAGACAGTGCTGACTGCAACGCGTCAGTGTCGAGAACATAGATGACTCGTCGACCTTGGCGCTGCTCGCCCGCGTCGGCGGTGACGGTGCCGGTTGACTCGAGCTCTTGGAGGTGCCGGAGGACCGTTTGGTAAGTCGTGTTGAGTTCTCTCTGGATCGCACCCGATGTCATCCCTTCTGAGTTGAGGGCGAGCAATCGGATGATCGCCCCTCGCAGGGGATTCGCTCCAAACATCACTGTCGCCCTCTCGGCCGAAAGCGGCAGAGGTTCTTCAGGGGATGCATAGCGGGGCATTCCCTCATTCTGCCGCAGCTGAACAATTCGCGACTCTACCCTAACACTTAATGTTAGTGTCGGATTGGAGGTGTAGCCATCAATCCGACCAGCCATACTCAGCCACCGAACAGGCGAGAGCGCTCAGCCCAGGACGAACTCGAGGACCTGCCCGAAGTCGCGGGTCACGAGGTCTCGCCGCGCGGTGAACTTCGTTCCCTGGGGCCGGCGCACGACCCCATCGGGGGCATCGTCCTCGATATAGCCCATACCTCGGAGATCGATCAGGGCCGCATGCACTGCGGGCCGACTCATGGTGTCGCCGATGACGTCGAACAACTCGGCGTAGCTGAGTGGCTTCCGGAGCAGGGCGCGGAGTACCAGGACGCGGGAGGGCGCGGAAAACAGCTCCTGGAACAACGCCACCCGTTCAGGGGCATGTCTCATCAAATTGTCGTCGCGGGCCATGCGCTCAATTCTGGCGTGAATCACCCCTCACGCAGGCGCGCCACGATCGGAATCAAGTTAATGCAAATGCATCTATTTACCTTTGCGAACTGTAATGGTCCGCTGATGTCAGTGGTCGGCGTTAGGTTCGAAGCTCCATGCGATCCGCCCATTCGATCCATATTCCCGGCGTTTTAGGCGTTTATGACCACAAGCTCAGAGGGAACACGCCCCCCCGTTCAGGTGAGGCCATGAGAAAAAAGACGAGAGACTAGTTAAGGCCTCGGGGGTTCCCTAATTCCCGATGCCAGTTAGTGGAAATTCGAGAGGACATACCGCCCATGAGTGACACCGGTCACACCGCCCCCAGCGAGGTCTTTGGAGAGGCTGACCGCGCCGGGGACTACATCGAGGAAGACACCATCCACACGATCCCCACGACCCCACAACGCGCGGCCACGAGCACCGCATCTGCTCTCGGCACCGTCCTCGATGAACCAACCCAGGCGCCAGTCCCGGGGAAGGCTCCTGCCGTGAAGGAGGCCCCGTCGGTGCCTCCCGTGACGCCCACCGACCTGGCCAGCACCTCTGTCCTCTTTGGTGGCTCAGCCGCTGGCCTGGCTTCCGCGTCGAGCACTCCAACCAAGGCCACCACGGGGTTCCGTGGCGCTCTGGCCAGCCTGGGACTCCCGGTCGGCCCGGGCGCCGCCGAGCTAGGGGAGCGACGCCGCACGGAGCTGCGGACCGCTCATGAGACCACTGTGCGGCAGGCGACCTGGACGCGTGCGGTCTCGGTCCTGGTGAACAACCCCAAGGGCGGAACAGGCAAGACTCCCACCGCCCTGCTCCTTGGGGGAGTGCTGGCCGCGATCCGCGGCGGATCGGTCGCGATCCTCGAAGTCTCCGACGACCCCGGCGCCCTGAACTTCCGCGCCGAGGGCAACCCCCTCCTCGGCCTCGGCGAACTGGTCCGCGACGTCGACCACGTCCAAACCGCCGGCCGCCTCGCCGGATACACCGCCCCGCAAACATCCTTCGCATCCGTGATCGGATCAACCGGCCGCCGCGACCGCCTCAGCGGAGAATCCGTCGTCGCCGTCTCCAACGTCATCGACGACTTCTACTCCATCCGCGTCATGGACTCCGGCAACGTCCCCACCTCCTCCGCATTCCGCGGCGCCGTGTCCGTCTCCGACGTCCTCGTGATCCCCGTGATGAACGCCGGCGACTCCGTCCTCGAAGCCATCCAACTCCTCGAAGAGCTCCGGGCAGAGGGCGGGCCCTCCGCGGAGCTTGCCAACCGGGCCATCGCCATCCGCCTCACCGACGGCCGCCCCGAGAACAACGCCGTCCGCCAAGAGGTCGAGCGGCTCCTGAGCCAGGCCGGCGTGTCGGCCCTGCACGAGATCCCGTACGACTCCCACATTGCCGAACGCGGACAACTCACCCTGAGCCGCCTCAACCCTGCAACCCGGGACGCGTTCGTGGCAGCCGCCGCCAGCGTGGTCCGGTCCCTGCAAACCGCGGTCTCCGCCGCACCCACACAGAACCGGAAGGCCTAACGCCCATGCACGACCTCCTGCTCCACGCGGCAATCGAGAACCCCCTCGACGGGATCCTGCCCGACTTCTCCTTCGGCGGCGCCGAATTCACCGCCCTCTGGCAAAAACTCATCGCCGCCCTCTGGGCGATCGGCATCCTCGTTGCCATCGGATTCCTAATCTTCGGAATCGTCGCTATGGCCGGAGCCTCCGGCGACACCAATCCCAACCCCCAAGCCCACGCCCAAGGACGCCGCAAAGCAGTCTGGGCCGGCATCTCCCTCGCCGCCCTCGCCGGCCTCGCCATCATCGTCGGCGCCGTCCTTTCCTTCGCCGGCTAACCCACACCACCAACGCGCACCCCAAGGAGTCCCACCATGCGAATGGTCACAGCATCCGGCCGTAGCCGCTGGCCCATCGTCATCGGGGCCGCCGTCCTCGTCGTCGTCATCAGCGGCGGCATCGCCTACACCGCCACCCGCCCCACCCCCACACCGAACGCCGCACCCAGCACCGCGACGGCCACCCCCACACCGACCCCAACAGGCAGCACAGGCACCGCGGGTATCGGGGACGACGTCGCACCCACCGGCTGCCTCGGCGGACAAAACCGCAACGTCAACATGGTCCTAGCAGCACAGGCAGACGCCAAACACACGACCTACGGGGCCGTGGAAACGGCAACGGCGTTCTACCGATTCATCTGGCAGTACCCCTATCCCTCCGTCGCCGATGCGAACACAATCACCAACGAGGTCATGACGGCGAACACGCCGGCTTCGTATGCAGACCTCTCTGGCACATACGCCTCGACGGACGACCTCACGACTGGCGACGTCGAGCCCGGAACACCATTCCATCTGTCGACCACGAATGGTCTGTGGCTGGTGGCGCAGGACTCCACGGCAGACCGGGTAACGGTGAACATCGCCGCCGGCTACGTCGTGAACGGAGAGCTCAGCCCGACCAAGGTGACGGCGCAAGCCTTCGTCATGGTCTGGGACGACGATGCGTGGCACGTCGAAAAGGGTGAACAGCCTGACGCTGAGAAGCTCAGCGCCGGCGGCAACCGCTACACCGGAGGCTGCTAGTGGCCGCAGGCGAAGGATGCGCCAACATCGCTGTCTGCGCCTGGGACGGCGCGACGGGTGGCATCAAGGACGCGGTCGGCGGTGTCAACAACGCCGTGAACACGGCTGCGGGAGTGGCGGACTTCTGGTCTGACCCGGCCGGGAACTCCTTCAAGCTGTTGCAGGGAGCGGCCAAGGGTCTCTCCGATACCGTGTTGCCGGCGTTGACGCAGGCGACGCTTCCGGACTTGACGGCGGATTGGTTCATTCAGGCGTACCAGGTGTCGTTTGCCCTGGCGATCTTCGTGTTCGTAGCCCTGTTAATCCCGCAGATCGTCCGTACCGCGCGCGGCCACCAGTCCGGCCGTGAGCTGGGGGAGTCCCTCACCCTCTACGGGCCCGCATTCATCCTCGGGGCCATGTTCGGTCCCGCGCTCGGCGCATTTCTGGTGAAGTTCTTCGACGCCCTGTCTGACTCCTTGATCGCGTGGGGCGTTACCAGCAACTCCGAAACGATCGTGGCGAAGTTCTCCACGATGCTCTCCGAAGAAGACGGGTCCGGCCTTGCCGGCGGCGCCGTCCTCGGCGTGATTCTGATGTTCTTCATGATCCTGGGGCTGCTCGTCGTGCTCCTGATGCTGATCGTTCAACTCATCACTCTGTATTTCTCCGGCGTCCTCTTCCCCCTCGGGTTCGTGTGGATCGTTGACCCCCAGAAGCGGAAGTTCGGGTCGAAGATCGCCTACCTCTGGTTTGGGGTTCTGGCGTCCCACCCGCTGCTGTTCTTCTTACTGGCGATCGCGTACAGCATGATGAGCGCCCAGGTCGATGCGTTCTCCGACACCCCCAGCCTCGCCAAAACGGTGACCCTGGTCGTGTCGATCCTGGCGTTGTTCATGGCCGGCCTCGCCCCCGTCGCCCTGACGAAGTTCGCACCCGTCATCCCCACCGGCGGCGGCGGAACAGCACCTGTCGGACCGAACATCGGATCCCAGTCGATGCAGCAAGCCGACGCCAAATACAGCAACAACGGCCCCGAAAGCTCCGGCGGCGGAAGCTCACCGTCCACGGGCAGCTCAAGCAGAAGCAGCAGCAGTTCCGGCGGCGCTTCGGCGGCCGGTGAGGGTGAGGCGGCGACGTCGTCGATCTCTGAGGCCGCGTCCGTGGGCACCGCTGGCGGGGCCACCGCCGGTGCCGGCGCCGCGGCTGCAGGCGGCGGCGCGGTCGCTGCGGAGAGCGGCATGGCCGCGGCCGGTGTAGCGGAGTCCGCGACCGGTGCGGGGGCTGCGATCGGGGTTCCCACGATGATTGCCGCCGGGGCGATGGCCGGGTTTGAGGCGACGAAGAAGGTCACCGATTCGGTGACCGACGCGGCCGTGTCACCGGTCGAGGACCAAGACGAACATTATGGAAAGGACTCCGTCTAGTGAGTGATACCCGGGAGTCTCATATCCGTTACCTCGGCGGTGAGTCCGGCCACCGCGGCTTCTTCGGTGGCACCGCCTCCAAAACCCGGATGATCCTCCTCACCGTGTTCATCGCCGGAGGCATGGCCGGCATGGTCTCAGGTCTCGGCCTGCCCGCCCTGATCGTGGCCGTGGCCGGGGTGGGCATCACGATGCTGACCACCGCGCGCACCCACCGCGGCACCGTCCTCGAGCGGCGCCGGAAGCGCGCCCGCGCCCGGGCCCGGAAGCGCCTCGGCACGGACGAATTCGTGCCCTACGAAGTCGGTGCGTGGGACCAGCTCCAAGAAGCCATCCTCCGCGGCACCAAAACCGAGAAGCAGGCCGCGGAACGCGCGGCGGTGAAGATGCGGGCGAACCCGGACGGCGCCGACGGCATGGGCTGGCTCCAGTACGCGTCGAACATGCCCGGCATCGCCTGGCACGCCCCGATCGGTGAGCAACCGTACCTGTCCGTCGCGTTCTCCGTGTCCGGGCAGCTGCGCGGGATGGAAACCGCCGCCGCCCTCACCCGGGCGGCGAACGCGTGGGGCAAGTTTCTGGCCCGCCGCGCCGCACCCTCCTCGCTGATCCGGAACGTGCAAACCCTGACCCGGGTTCTGCCTCCCGACTCGGCCCGGCAGCAGCAGTGGGTGAAGACCCGCCTGGAACCGGTGCAGGAAACCTGGACGGCGGAGCAGCGGGCATCGTTTGAGGCGCAGAAGCTCTCCTACGACGAAGTGATCCGGAAATCCAGTGCCAACGCGATGGTGCAACGCCACTACGTGGTCGTGTCCTGGCCCCTCACCCAGCAGTTCACTGACGCCGCCGCGAAATACGGGCCGGGCCGGGACGCGTGGCGTGCCCTGATGGCGGGGCAGATTCAGGCCACCGAACAGGGTTTGAACGAGGCCCGGATGGGCGACGTCCAGGCCCTGACTGCGAAGCAGACCACGGCGTTGATGTTGCACCAGCAGAACCCGCACCTGCCCATCGACCTCACCCGGAACGTTGACCCGCTCCTGTCCGGGATCGCGTCCCGGGACGAGTTCTCCGCGCACATCGTTGACGGCGTCGACCCCACCTCCCTCGTCATGACCGAGGCCGGGCCGGTGTCGCCGCCGGTGACGTGGTGGCACCGCACCGCGGCCATCCACGGGGAGAACCTCGCCGTCGCCGGCCGCAGCCCCCTCTGGTGTCTCGACCTCCTCATCGGGCGGGAACTGACCTTTGTCCGGTCGGTGTCCTTCCACCTGCACCTGGTTCCGGCGGGGCAGGCGAAAGCGAAAGCGCGCGCCGACGTCGTCCGCGACCTCGCCGGGGTCCTCGCCGACCAGCAGAAGGGCCGCCTCATCTCCGACGACAGCACCACACGCATGTCCGCCGCGCAGCGCCGCTCCGCGGACCTCGCCGCCGGATCCCACCACCACGGCGTCGACTGGATCGGGTTCGTCACCATCTCCGCCCCCACCCGGGCAGACCTCGGCCACGCCTCCCGGCAGCTCGAGGAAGCGTGCGCGACCGGCCTCGGCATCGAACACCTCGACTGGCAAGACTCCTTCCAATCCGCCGCCTCCGGCACCACCTGGCCCCTCGGCCGGGGACTCCGCCCCGCAGGCGCAACCCTGGCAACCCGGGCCCTCAACCGCCTCGCCGGCCGCACCGACAAGGAAGCCATCTCATGACCCACCCCACCACCCCCGACGCTGCGGCCGGCACCGGGCCCGGCAAACGCACCGCTACAAAGAAGCCCTGGTACGGGACAGTTCCCGGCCTGAAAATCTTCCTCACCCCAGTGTCCACGTCGCCCGTGCTCACGGGTGAAGAGGATGCCACTGGGCCTGCCGCTGCCGTTTCTGACGCGCCTGTGTCGTCGCGGCGGCCGGTGGATGTGCCGCCGTTCGAGCGGCCCGGGTCCGTTTTGCGGGCGTCTTCGGGTGCGGCGGCGCGCGGCTGGTATGCGCCCCGCCTGGCCGGGGCCCCGTCCACGACCAGGCAGGCCGAGATCCTGAACACGGGCATCATTGGTGCGCCGACCGGGATTGACGGGGTCGTCAACGGCACCGACACGCTCTCGTCGACGATGATCAGTCACGACGCCCCCACCGCGTACAACGCGACCCCCAGGAAACTGACCTCACCCAACGTCCTCATCATCGGCACCGTCGGGTCCGGGAAGTCCTCATTCACCAAAACGGTCATGGTCATGCGGCCCCTGCTGCTGAAGAACCACCGGGCGGTGGTGTTCGACAAGAAGGACGAGGGCGGCGAAGGCGAATACGCCGGCGTCACCCGACGCATGGGCACCGAACCCCTCCGCTTCGACCCCGACGGGTCCGGCACCCGCTTCAATCTGATGGACCCCCTCATCGCCCGCGGCACCGGCCTTCAAGGCCAGATGCTGCTGATCAACGCTGTCGCCCGCATCGCCCGGGGCGACACCCCCGCCACGGAGTGGGAAGAGAAAGCCACCCGGTACGCCCTGCAGCTGCTGTTTGAGAAGTTCCAGGACACCCGCCGGGCCGCGACCACCACAGACCTGATGCCGTTCCTCGGGTTGGTGCCGACGGATCAGGGGTTGTCGGGGGAAGCGTCGGAGCGGTTCCACCAGGCGGGCCTGTCGATCAGGTTCGGCCTGCAGAACCTCCTCGAAACCTACGCCGGCGTCTTCGACGGCGAAACCAGCCGCCGAGTCGACCTCTCCCACAAACTCACCACCTTCGACATTTCCCAGCTCCCCGACTCCGGCCCCGCGATCCCGACCGTGATGGCGATCGGGAACATGTGGCTGATGGGGCGCCTGCGTGAAGAGCGCGGGTTCGTGACGAACGTGATCTACGAAGAGGGCTGGCACATGATCGGCGGCCCCTCCGCCCAACTGGTGAAATCCAACCAGAAACTCTCCCGCTCCCTCGGCATCTCCAACGTCTTCGTCATGCACAAAGGCACCGACATCCCCCCAGACAGCCCCGGCTACACCGTCGTCCAAGAAGCCCAAACCGTGTACGCCTTCCGCCAAGACCGCCCCGAAGACGCCCGCTGGGCGCAAGAAACCTTCAACTTCGCCCCCGACACCGCCGCCACCCTCATGGGCTTGAATCCGGGGCACTGCGTGTTCAAGTACGGGTCCAACCCGGAAACCCACATCCGCCACATCCGCTCGGACTGGGAAGTGGAAGTCACCAACACCGACTCCGCCATGGCCGCCGGCAACGCCACCACCTAAAGCCGTGCAGAAAGGCATACTCGGCACCGGGCTGGTGCTCCTGCTCGTGGTCCTCTTCACCGGGCTGCTCCTCGTCACCGGCGGCGGCCCCGGCACCGGGGCCTGCGCCGCGGTCGCGGCGAACCCGCAGGGCGCCGCCGAACGCACACCGGTCGCCGGGTACCAGGGCGACCAGCTCGTCAACGCCGCCCTGATCATGAACGCCGGCGCCACCGCCGGCGTCAACGTGCACGGGCAAACCATCGCCGTCATGACCGCCATGGGCGAATCCGCGCTCCGCAACCTCACCTACGGCGACACCGTTGGGCCCGACTCTCGCGGCCTGTTCCAGCAACGCGACACCTGGGGCACCCTCGCCGAACGCATGAACCCCACCCAAGCCGCCGGGTTCTTCTTCCAACGCCTCGTCCGCGTGCCGAACTGGGAGACGCTGGCGCCCACGGCGGCGGCGCACGCAGTGCAGATCAACGCCGACCCGAACCACTACACGACCTACTACGCCCAGGCGCAAGAGGTCGTGACTGCGCTCACCACCGGGGATGCAGCGTGTGCGGCCGGGGTTGGCAGTGACGCTCGGGTGTTGGCGGCGGCGCTGGTGGTCAAGATCGACGCGGGAGCGATCACGGGTTTGTCGCCGGATCACCTGCGCGAGATCCGGTGGATCGCCGACGGCGAGACCGGCCCGAATTGCGGCATCGACACCCGCATTCTGCAAGTCATCACCATGGCGACGAACATGTTCGACGCGGTCGGGATCTCCGACATCAACCGGGCCTGCACCGGCCAGGTACTTGGCTCGGGCCTCTCGTCTCCGCACTCCGCGAATGGCGGCGGCCACGCCGTCGATTTCTACTCCTTCGACCGGATGCCCACCACCGGCGCCGACGCGAACGCCCTGAAGCTCCTGAAGGCGCTCAGCCCGGTGATGCCGGCCGGGTCCGGCGCCGGCCAGAACCAGTGCCGCGCCAACTCCGGGGTGACCTTGGATCTGTCGATGAAGCAATTCCGGGACGACTGCAACCACGTCCACATCGCCGTCGACCCGAACAGCACCGACCCCATGAAACTCAGCAATTGATGCCCGAATCCCGGGCGCACTGCGCCACCCCGACAACCAGACAGGCACCCGTTTTCTCGGGGGCAAGGAGTACCAGATGATTGACTGGAAAGCCCGCATCATGACCGGCCTCCTCGCCCTCCTCGCCGCCCTGGCATTGCTCGTGGCCGTGCATGTCGGCGCGATGATCACCCCCACCGGCACGACGTATCCGTGGAACCCCGCAGCTCTCGCGGGGGACTTCCTCTTCCGGGACGCACCGTGGCCACCCGCAGCAACCTGGACGAGCGTGATGGCCCTGGTCCTGGCCGTGGCCTTGTTCGCGTTCATCCTGGCCAAGCAGGCCCAGTGGGCGTCGACCAAGCGCAACAACGTGGCACTCCGGCATATGGCCACGCCCCGCCAGTCCGCCGTGCTGCGGGAAAAGCTGCGGGCGAAGGAAGCTGCGCAGCTGCACCCGGCCGCGATGAATCTGCCGGCGGGGGAGCGGGTCGGCCGCCTCGTCGGGAGGGGGAACCGGTGGGTGTATCAGGGGTGGCGGGACCTGGGCGTGTATGTGTTCGGCACCGGCCGCGGCAAGACCTCCGCGCTCGTGATCCGGCACATGCTCGAAGCCCCCGGCGCCGCCATCATGACCTCCAACAAAGTCGACGGCGTCCGCGAAACCCTCGCCGGCCGCGCCCACCACGGCCAGGCGTTCATCTTCGACCCCAACCGCATCTACCGCCTGGACCCGCAGCCTGACTTCGTGTTCAACCCGCTCGACTACATCCGCAGCGCCGCGGACGCCCGGGAACTCGCTGCCATCTTCGAGGCCTCGACCCGGAAGGCCTCCGACCGGGGCGGAGATTCCCAGTTCGATACGGCCGGGCGGGACATGCTCGCGTACTTCTTCTACGCCGCCGCCCTCGAGCAGGAACCCCTCTCTCAGGTGTTCGCGTGGATCGCCCGCGCCGAGGGGTACGACGTGCAGCAGATCCTCGCCCGCCACGGAAAAACCGGGCCCTCGTCCACGATCGAGGGCATCCTGAGCTGGCCGGACAAAACCAAGGGCAGCGTCTACGCCACCGCGCAGCGCATGGCGTCCGCCCTCGCCGACGACGACCTCCTCGCCTGGACCGACCGTGCCGGGGTTCGCCGCTTCGACCCGGCCGCGTTCATCACCAGCACCGACACCCTCGTGCTCCTTTCCAAAGATGGTGAAGGATCCGGTGGCGCCATCCTCACCGCCCTCATCCGTGCCATCTGCAAAATCGCCGAAACCGCTGCGCAGCGAAACGGCGGCCGCCTCCCGGTGCCGCTGGTGATGGAGCTCGACGAGTGCGCGAACATCGTCCGCTGGCCCGAACTGCCCTCCGTGTATTCGTTCTACGGGTCGATGGGCATCATCCTCAACTCCTATTTCCAGTCCCGCGCCCAAGCGATCGACGCGTTCGGGAAAGATGGCTGGCAGACCCTCTGGGACGCCGCCGCGACCCGGGTCTTTGGCGGTGGGTCCGGTGACGACGACTTCCTCCGCTCCTTGGCGGCCCTCATCGGCGAACACGACGAAATCACCTACGGCAGCTCCACAGGCAAAGACGGCCACCAATCTACCTCCACCAACACCCGCAAGGTCAACACCCTCGACATTGCCGCCCTCGGTTCCCTCCCCGAATGGCGCGCCATCGTCTTCAGCTCCAAATGCCGACCCGTCATGGTCAACACCGTTCCCTGGTTCCGCGACAAAACCCTTATCCACGCCATCAATCACCCCCCGACCAGGACACTGCACACCACGCCGACACCGGTCCCGGTCCCGGTCCCGGTCCCGGTCCCGGACGACACCATTGCAGCGGAGGTGGCAACCCATGGCTGACTACGACGACCGCGACTCAACCAACATTGAAGAGGACACGGCCGACGTCCGACAGATGTTCCTCGACTGGCTCACCGGTCACCTGGCCACCGTCGAGGTCGTCGGCACCAAACCAACACCGTGGTGCACCCAATGGTGGCTGCATCCGGAGGTCGTCGCCCGGTTCAAGGCACTCTGGCAAGCCAGCATGCAATCTGATGCCAGTGTCATGGACGGTGATGCCGGCGCTGTGTCGTCGTGGTGGATCAACCACTGGGACCGCCACGCGGCAGTGATCTTCGACAAAGGAAATGGGCCGTTTCGCGACTGTGATCCTGACCAGGGTCATCTCTACCGTCGCAACGACACCACCGCCAGGATCGTGCCTGCGTCGATGCCACCCGACGACGTTGAGCTCTAGCTGAACCGCTCAGAGGAAGAGGCCCGCGTGGACACTCTTGTCACTTCAACAACGCCAGCAGCTAGAAACCGACCCCCAACAGAAATTAATCATTAATCGACGAATTCTCAGTGTGTAATTGAACGGTCCCGAGAGGGATCCGAATCAACGCTCCGCCTTCACGGAACGCTCCGAAAGTGTCAGGGCGAAGAAGACCCAGGGCATGGCGGTCGGTGGCTCACCCGTTAGTCCCCTAAGACGGGTCAGGGACAGCGTCTGTACGACCCCCGCGTGTGAACCTGAAGAACATCCAGACCGAGACCGCGAGTGCGGCATAGACGAGATAGATCCCTGCCCATGCGCTGACCGAGATGGTGATTTCATCCCACGAGGCCGGCAGCGGTACCAGCACGAAGCTATACACAGCGGCACCCAGCGCATAGACAACCGCCCATACGATTCGGTTCCAGCGCCAGAGGCTGGCTCCGTCCAGGAAAGCGAACGGGAGGAGCGCGATGGGAAGAGATGACAGGGCTGCGATGCAGAGGGTGGAAAAGAATTCGCCGATAGCGACGTTGCCGAATTGGCTGGCCTGGTACACCAGAAAGGCCGATTGCGGATCGATGCGCTCCCACGTGATGAGGCTCGAGATCGGGTGAACGCAGAGGAACCTATAGCCAGCGAATGCGGCCAATCCGAGCGCGGCAGCCCATAGGGCGCCCGCGATCGTGGCAAACGCGGTACGAACGTCGCCTGCATGCTTCAGCCCGTAGTCGAGCGCCAGGACTGAGCCGAAGACGAGCGCAGGATTTACCCCCGTGCCCCGCCCGAAGAGCACGGTGATCAGAATAATAAGAAGATATACAGGTCGCGCCGATATCCGCGCACGGTAGCCCTCTCGTCCGCGGAACCCGACGATTCGTTTCACGCTGGCCCCACCGTAGTTCAGTACCAAGAACACTGCGACGAAGGTAAGGAGGAGGCGCAGCGACATCCAATTCACGCCGTAATTTGGATCCGCGAAGCCCGCAATAACGGCGCTGAGAACGATGATCGCCAAGGCCCCGATACCGTGTACTTGGCCGAGTGACTTCGGCCACTTTCGGTGCACGTTCGGCGGAAGTGCAACAGCGTTTGTTGCTGCGAAGTCGTTCGACCCAGCTTCGACGGACTTCTCTTCCTGGACGGTTTCTGGCTGGCTGCGCTGAGTGGAGATCTCGGTGTCGGTCATCAGGCGTCACTCTCGGAATTTTTATCGCGTGTCGCAGCGGCGACTCTCGGTGCGGGGCGCCGGCGGCCAGGAAGAAACTTCCTCAGGAAGTCACCAATCCGTGACTCATTGCTTTCAAAGGTTGATTCAAGGAGGGCGCTGGGGAGCGCAATCAGAATCGCGAAGATGAGCGTCAAAGCGATCGTGATCAGGACCGGACCCACGCTAGGCAGGTTCGCCGCGGACTCGCGTGTACCGTCTCCCGCTGTCAATGGCAGGTCACTGAAGACCGATGCATCGTAGGCCGAGCCTTTGTCAAGAGACGGGCCAGGAAGAACCGACCCCGTTGACGCGGAGTACCCAACCGCAACCGTCATTTCGTCGACCGTGAACTCGGGTGGGCAGCCATACCCGCTCCAGGATCCGCTGTCCGGCCACGTTACGGAGCACGCCTGGTCATCGGGATAGGACACTCCTACGACGAACAAGTCGTGGGTCCCGGGACCCATCTGCTCTGCCGAGATATTGACTATCGCTTGATTTGGAGTGCCAGTCGCACTCGATTGGGTTTGAGTCCACTGCCACTCGGACTGTTTATGGCACAGTTTGAAGGCCGCCAGTGTGGTTGCATCACTCGTTGCCCATTGATATCGAGTGTCAGCTCCGGGCGTCAGTTGGGTGGTTGGTGATGCCGCGAAGTCTGCATAAGAAGTGAACTTCTCCAAATAGGCGCGCCCCTCTCTGTCAACCTTGGACAAGGCACCGGGATCGTCCCGAATAGTGTTGTAGAGGGCGGGGAAGGAGTTCCCCTTGACGAACGCAGTGATGACAGGG
>NZ_SOGU01000088.1:54042-91516 GCF_004403275.1 Cryobacterium sp. TMT4-10 | reverse complement strand
CGCGGGCGCGGCGCGGGCGCGGCGCGGGCGCGGCACTGTGGGGCGCGGCGCCCCGGGCTACTTCGTGCGCACCACGATCTGGTTGCCCCACGGGTCGTCGAAGCCGAGGGTCTGCCCGTCGTGACGGGTCTGCACTCCGAAGTGGGACATCCGTTCGTTCAGGGCGCCGATGTCGTCGGTGCCGGGCAGGATGATGTCGACCTCGCCGAGCCCGAGGGCCAGGCGGCGCCGGCCGGAGCCCGCGCTGTTCCAGGTGTTCATGGCCATGTGGTGGTGGTAGCCGCCGGCGGAGACGAACAGGGCCGAGCCGCCGAGGCTGGCCGTGGCCTCGAAGCCGAGCCGGTCCACGTAGAACTCGCGGGCCGTGGCGACATCGCCGACGGAGAGGTGCACGTGGCCGACGATCGCGGTGCCGGTCGACGGATGCGCCTGCCCGTCCCGGGTGAGGTGCTCGCCGATGAAGGCGTTGGGGTCGAGGTAGAGGGTGGCCATCTCGACCTGGCCGTGGGTCCAGCTCCACTCGGTGCGGTCGCGGTCCCAGTAGAGCTCGATCCCGTTGCCCTCGGGGTCGTTGAAGTAGAAGGCCTGGCTGACCAAGTGATCGGCGCTGCCGGTGAACGATCCCGGATGCGTCGTGCCCACCGAGTAGACGGCCGCGGCGAGCTGCGCCTGCGTCTCGAACAGGATCGCGGTGTGGAAGAGTCCGCTCGACCGCGGCTCGGCGGCGGCCAACTCCGGGGCGTGCTGCAGGATCACGATCGGCGTGCTCCCGCGGCCGAGCACGGCGATCGGGCCGTCGTGGCTCAGCAGCGTGAGGGTCGCCGCATCTCGGTAGTACGCGATCATGGCGTCGAGGTTTCCGACGCGCAGGGTCACCGCGCCCATCCCGGTCGACGCGGGCAGGAGGTCGTTCGCAGATCTCGTCACACCTGCGTTAACGGATGCCGCGCGCCCCGTATTCCGCCGGCGGGCGACGGGCGGCCCGCTCAGTCCTCGTGCAGCTGGATCAGGTTGCCGCAGGTGTCGTCGAAGAGAACGGAGGTGCCGGAGGCATCCGTGCTCGGTTCGCCGATGAAATGCACGCCGAGGGCGCGGAGTCGCTCGTACTCGGCGCGCACATCGGGGGAGCCGAACACGATGGCCGGCAGGCCGAGGCTGCGGATGCCCTGCGCGTACTTCTGGGACACCCTGTTGTCGCTGGGCTCGAGGAGGAGGCCGACGCCGTCGGGATCTTCCGGGGACTTCACGACATAGAGCTGGTGCTCCGGCATCGTCAGCAATTCCTGGAATCCGAGCACGGACGTGTAGAAGTCGAACGCAGCGGCGGGGTCGTTCACGTGGACACTGCACATCTTGATACGCATGCGCGGAGCGTATCATTTTGCGGCCCGGAGCCGCGAAACTGTGACGCGCCGCGTCGTCGAGGAGGCCTCCGCCGGGCTGCGTCCGGCGCGGGATTACGCCGCGGAGGCGGCGTGCGTCAGGCGTTCGAGCAGCTCGAGGTAGCGGGCCGCGGTCTGCTCGATGATCTCGGCCGGGAGCTCCGGCGGAGTGCCCGTCTGGTCCCAGTGGGCGGCGAGCCAGTCGCGAACGATCTGCTTGTCGAAGCTGGCCATCCGTTGCTCGGGCGTCGTGCCCGACTGCCAGAGGGAGGCGTCCCAGTAGCGGCTCGAGTCGCTGGTGAGCACCTCGTCGGCAAGCGTGATGACGCCGGTGACGCGGTCGGCGCCGAACTCGAACTTGGTGTCGGCGAGAATCACGCCGGCCTTCTCGGCGATGCCGGAGGCGCGGCCGAAGATCTCCAGCGACAGGCGACGCAGCTCGGCGGCGACGGATGCCCCGACCAGCTCCACCGTGCGTTCGAACGAGATGTTCTCGTCGTGCTCGCCCATCGGGGCCTTCCAGGCGGGAGTGTAGATGGGCTCCGGCAGGCGGTCGCCGTTCTGCAGGCCGGCGGGCAGCGGGATGCCGCACACCGTCCGGGCGGTCTGGTATTCCTTCCAGCCCGATCCGGTCAGGTACCCGCGCACGACGCATTCGATCGGGAACATGTCCAGCGTCTTGCAGAGCATGGCGCGCCCGGCGACGGCCGCCGGGATCAGGCTGGTGACCGCGCCGTTGACGGTGTGGTCCGGCAGGAGGTGGTTGGGGATGCCCGCGAGCTGGTCGAACCACCACAGGCTGAGGGTGGTGAGCAGTTCGCCCTTGCCGGGGATGCCGGGTTCCAGCACGTGGTCGAAAGCGCTGACGCGGTCGCTGGCGACCACGAGCACGCGCGCGGCGGTGGCGAGGTCGGCGGCGGCATCCGTGTTTTGGTCCTGGTCCTGGTCCTGGTCCTGGGGAACGTAGAGGTCGCGCACCTTGCCCGAGTAGGCGTGGCGCCAGCCCGGAAGGTCGAGCGGGACGGATGCGGTGGGCTGGTCGTGTGCGGTCACGGCTACATTCTCGCGCACCAGCGCTCGTTGGCGCGAACGATCGGCTCGTCGGACGGGCTGGTGCCGCTCGCCCGGGGGGCTTACTCAGGAGAATCGCGCTGCCGGCGTCATTCGCCCGCGTGTTTCCGGGCGGTTCGGGCCGGTTCTCGCCGAGCGTCCTGAGTTGGCCACAACCGAGTCGGCGCCCGGGGTGGCGAGCCTCTCCGCCGGGGGCTGCATAACTACTGCAATTCGCTGCCCGGCGCTTGGTCCGCCGCGCGATTCCGGGAATCCGTCGAGACGGAGCGCGAAATTGCCGGAGTTATGCACATCGCGGACAGGGAAGGCGGGCGACTCTGCCGAGTGCGCGGTCCAGTGCTCAGTCGGCGACGCGCGCGGCGATGTCGGTGCGGTACTGGGCTCCCTCGAGGGTGATCAGGGCGAGAGCCTCGTAGGCGCGGGCGCGGGCATCCGTGAAGCCGTCGCCGACCGCGACGACGCTGAGCACCCGCCCGCCGGTGGAGACGAGGGCGCCGTCGATCACGGCGGTCGCCGCGTGCGCGACCGTGACGCCGGACACGCCGGATACCGCGCCGAGCCCGCCCAGCGGACGCCCGGTGACGGGCGCATCCGGGTAGTTCTCGCTGGCGAGCACGACCGTGACGCAGGCGTTGGCCGAGAAGACCGGGCGGGCCAGGCCGCCGAGCCCCCCGGTGGATGCAGCGAGCAGCAGGCCGGACAGCGGCGTGACCAGGCGGGGCAGCACGACCTGGGTTTCCGGGTCGCCGAACCGGGCGTTGAATTCGATCACCCGGATGCCGTCGACGGTCAGAATGAGCCCGCAGTAGAGCAGCCCGATGAAGGGGGTGGCTTCGGCGGCCAGCTGGCGCACGGTGGGGAGAGCGATCGTCTCGATGACCTCGTCGATGAAGGCCTGTTCGCTGCCGAATTCGGCGTCGAGCCAGGGCAGCGGCGAGTAGGCGCCCATGCCGCCGGTGTTGGGGCCGAGGTCGCCGTCGCCGAGGCGCTTGTAGTCCTGGGCGGGGGATAGCGGCAGCACAGTGTGGCCGTCGCTGAGCAGGAAAAGGGAGACCTCCTGCCCGTCGAGGAATTCCTCGATCAGCACGCTGCCGTGCTGCAGCCAGAAGGTGGCGTGGGCGAGCGCGGCGTCGCGGTCTGAGGTGACGAGCACGCCTTTGCCGGCGGCGAGTCCGTCGGCCTTGACTACGTAGGGGGCGCCGAATTCGTCCAGTGCGGAGGTGGCCTCGGCGAGCGAGCCGGCACGCTCGGCGCGTCCGGTGGGTACGCCGGCGGTGTCCATGATGCGCTTGGCGAAGGTCTTGCTGCCTTCGAGGGCGGCCGCGGCCTGGCCGGGCCCGAAGACGGGGATTCCGCGGGTGCGCAGCGCATCGGCGACACCGGCGACCAGGGGGGCCTCCGGCCCGACCACGACCAGCTCGATGCCGTTCAGGTTCGCGTAGTTGGTGACCTGCTCGGGGTCGGCCGGGTCGAGCGGCACCACCGGCACATCCCGGGCGATCCCGGCGTTGCCGGGCGCGGCCACGATGTCATGGCGGGGCTCCTCGCGGAGCAGCGCGGTGATGATGGCGTGCTCGCGGGCACCGGAACCGAGGACCAGAATCTTCACCCCGTCAGGTTAGCGGATGCCGTCGCTCCCGCTACGTCCACGGCGCGCCTCCGCGGCGCGGGACTCGTGGCCCCGAGAGTGCCCGTTCCGGTCGAGAGTGGCCGGCGGAACGGGCGCGCTCGACCGGAACGGGCACACTCGAGCTCGCGGATGGCGTGGGCAGCTGGGATCGCGGGGGAGTGTCGTGCTGTCGCGGGGGAGTGTCGTGGAGTGTCGTGCGGTCTCGGGGGAGTTGCGCGGGATGCGCGATGGCCCGGGATGGCGCGCGGCTGTTGCGCGGAAGCTACGCCGCTGCGCGCGTGGCGCGCCACCGGCGCAGCGCGGGGGCGGGGGGCACTGAGCGGCTCGTGCACGCGGGGGCACCGAGCAGCGCGCGGGGGCACTGAGCGGCTCGTGCACGCGGCAGACTGGAGGCATGGCACGAGCGAGGATCGACGACGGGGCGGGACGCGCGGCGGTGCGCGCGTTCGCGGCGGAGCAGGCGGCGGCGAGCCGGGACATCCGTGCGCTCGCAGTGCGCTACACGCTGCAGCTGCTGGCCGAGCAGGCCGCCGGCAACACCCTCGAGGTGCGGGTGCCGCCCTTCGGCGCCGTGCAGTGCATCGCCGGGCCGCGTCACACCCGCGGCACACCGCCGAACGTCGTCGAGACGGATGCCGCCACCTGGCTCGCCCTCGTCACCGGCACCCTGGCCTGGCCCGACGGGCTCGCGACCGGGCGCATCCACGCGTCCGGGAGCCGGGCCGACCTCGCCGCGCACCTCCCGCTGCTCTAGTCCGCGCTGCCCCGTCCCGCCGGCAGACCCGCTCGAGTTCCGCTCGAGCCGCTCTCCCGCCCGCTCTCCCGCCCGCTCTCGTGACCATGACTGTGACGGGGTCGGGGAGCGCGGGGTGCGCGGGAGGCTGTCAGGCGAGGATCGCGGTGACCTCAGCGAGGGTGGGCATCGAACTCGTCGCGCCCGGCCGTGTGACCGCCACGGACGATGCGACCGTCGCCCAGCGCACCGCATCGATCATGGCCGTCGCGCTGATGGACCGCCCGCCGATGGCCGCACCACCGGCACCACCCGCACCAACGCCAGCACCTCGACCCGCATCGCCGCCACCGGCTCCCGCGCCGCGGTCCGCGCCCGCGGCCAGCTGGGCGACGAGCACACCCACGAACGTGTCGCCGGCCGCGGTCGTATCGACGGCGCGCACCGGACGGGCCGGGGCCAGGCCCAGCACGGAGCCGTCGAACGCGACCACGGAGCCCTCCGCGCCCAGGGTGACGATCGCCCAGGTGCCGCCGGCGCTGAGCAGCTCGGCCGCCCGCACCGGGTCGCTCTGGCCGGTGAGGGCGGCGGCCTCGAGCCGGCCCGGCACGATCAGGTCGACCAGGTCGAGGAACCCGTCCGGCAGTGTCACCACCGGCGCCGGGGTGAGCACCGTGAAGACTCCGGCTGCCCGCGCCGCCGCGAGTCCCTCCACCAGCGCCGAGACGGGCAGTTCGCACTGCATCATCAGGAACGCCGCGCGCTCGATCGCCTCGCGTTGGGTGCGGCTCAGCGCGGTCAGTGCGGCGTTGGCGCCGGGAACGACGACGATCGAGTTCTCGCCCGAGTCGACGACGGCAGTATGCGCCGTGCCGGTCGGCTCGACGGCTGATTCCAGCCCGTCGTCCGGGATCCCCTCGCGCGCCAGCAGCCGGCGGATCTGCTCTCCGTGTGCGTCCTCGCCGACCATCCCCAGGAAGTCCACCCCCGCGTCGAGCCGGGCTGCGGCGACCGCCTGGTTCAGTCCCGCGCCGCCGGGCTCAGAACTGAAACCGGTTCCGAAAAGCGTCTCACCCGGCCGCGGCAACCGCGGCTGCCGCACGACGAGGTTCACGTTGGCGCTACCGAGTACCGCGATCCTGTTCACCGCACCAGTCTCGCATCCGCCCGGCTGAGCGCAGGTGCCCACGCGTGCGCCCCACCTGCCGCTATCCGCCTCGGCAAGGCGACAACTTGGGCGCACGCGCGATAGATCGCGGGATCACGCGGCGGCCGCAGCCGCCCGGGGAACGCCCAGCCTCGGTCCCGCGCGCCCGTGCGAGAATAGGGAGGTGACTTCAGCCCAGCAACCCGAGCACCTGTCCGCGGAGTCCGGAGCCGGCGAGTCCGGAGCCGGCGAGTCCGAAGCCGTCGAGTCCGGAGCCGGCGAGTCCGGAGCCGGCGAGACCGTGGTCGACAAGGCCAGCGTCACCGTGCGCCGTTCGCCGCGCTACTTCAACTTCATGATCCTCGGGGCCGTGATCGGTGCGATCACCGCCTTCATCCTCACCCTCGCCTTTCCGGCGAACGCCGAATTCGGCGCGGCCCAGGTCTTCGGATTCCTGCTGCTCGCCGGCGTCGCCCTTGGCGTCACCGTCGGCGCCGTCGCCGCGATCGTGATCGACCGTGTGATCGGCCGCCGTGCCCGCACGGTCGTCGTCGATAGACTGAACGCCCAAGGTTTGCGCGACGCCGGGGCACCGGATTCCGCATCCGGCTCCCGTCTTTCCGACCAGAACTGAGAACGCACGAATCTCAGAGCCCCGCACAACTCAGAGCACGCGATTCTCGGAGCCTAAGAACTCAGAGCACTGACAGTAAAAGAGGCATCCATTTTGGCTGGTGGCGACGGACTATTAAGTCACGATCTTCTTCCCGGTGAGAAGGGGCCGCAGGATGCCTGTGGCGTCTTCGGTGTCTGGGCGCCCGGCGAAGAGGTGGCCAAGCTCAGCTACTTCGGCCTGTACGCCCTGCAGCACCGCGGCCAGGAATCGGCCGGCATCGCCACCAGTGACGGCTCCAAGATCCTGATCTACAAGGACATGGGCCTGGTCTCCCAGGTCTTCAACGAGGCCGCGTTGAGCACCCTGATCGGCCATATCGCCGTCGGGCACACCCGCTACTCGACCACCGGCTCGTCGAGCTGGCAGAACGCGCAGCCGACCCTCGGTCGCACCTCGGGCGGCACGGTCGCCCTCGGCCACAACGGCAACCTCACCAACACGGCCGAACTCCTGCAGCTCGTGCACGAGCGCTACCCGAAGGTGGAGGGCGAGCTCGCCCGCGGCAACACCACCGACACCGCCGTGATCACCGCGCTGTTCACCGGCGACCTCGACCACACCCTGGAAGCCACGGCGCTCGAGGTGCTGCCCCGCCTCCGCGGCGCCTTCTGCCTCGTCTTCATGGACGAGACCACCCTCTACGCCGCCCGCGACCCGCAGGGCGTTCGCCCGCTGGTGCTGGGCCGCCTCGAGCGTGGCTGGGTCGTCGCCTCCGAAACCGCCGCCCTCGACATCGTCGGCGCCAGCTTCGTGCGCGAGGTCGAGCCGGGCGAGCTGATCACCATCGACGAGGACGGCCTGCGCACGCAGCGTTTCGCCGAGGCGAAGCCCGCCGGCTGCGTGTTCGAATACGTCTACCTGGCCCGCCCCGATACGACCATCGCCGGCCGTGGGGTGCACGAGGCGCGGGTCGAGATGGGTCGCCGCCTGGCCCAGGAATACCCGGTCGAGGCCGACCTGGTCATCCCGACCCCCGAATCCGGCACGCCGGCCGCGATCGGCTATGCGCAGGCCTCCGGCATCCCGTTCGGCCAGGGCCTGGTGAAGAACTCCTACGTGGGACGCACCTTCATCCAGCCGTCCGAGACCATCCGGCAGCGCGGCATCAAGCTCAAGCTCAACCCGCTCAAGGCCGTGATCAAGGGCAAGCGCCTGATCGTCGTCGACGACTCGATCGTGCGTGGCAACACCCAGCGCGCCCTGGTCAGCATGCTGCGGGAAGCCGGCGCCGCCGAGGTGCACGTGCGCATCTCGAGCCCGCCGATCACCTGGCCATGCTTCTACGGCATCGATTTCGCCTCCCGGGCCGAACTCATCGCGACCGGCCTCGGCGTCGACGAGGTGCGCCAGGCCATCGGCGCCGACTCGCTCGGTTACCTGTCACCCGAGGGCATGATCGCCGCCACCGAGCAGCCGCCCGAACGCCTGTGCACGGCCTGCTTCACCGGCGTCTACCCGATCCCGCTGCCCGACTCGGCGCACCTGGGCAAGAACCTGCTCGAACGACCCGCCGCAGCCTCGAATGGATGCGACCCGGGCCCCGACTCGGAATTCGAGCCTCTGCTCGACCCCGCTGAGCGCCTCGACCTCGACCCTCTTCACGAAGAAACCCTGGTCAAACAGGGCAAGTCCCCGATCGGCGATCCAGGAAGACAAGAATGAGCAACGCTTCATATGCGGCAGCCGGAGTAGACACCGCGGCCGGCGACCTGGCCGTCTCCCTGATGAAGGCCGCCGTCTCCAAGACGCACGGCCCCGAGGTGCTCGGCGGTTTCGGCGGTTTCGCCGGCCTCTACGACGTATCGTTCCTCACCTCCTACCGCCGCCCGCTGCTGGCCACGTCCACGGATGGCGTCGGCACCAAGGTCGCGATCGCCCAGGCCATCGACAAGCACGACACCATCGGCCAGGACCTGGTCGGGATGGTCGTCGACGACATTGTCGTGGTCGGGGCCCGCCCGCTCTTCATGACCGACTACATCGCCTGCGGCAAGGTCGTCCCCGAACGCATCGCGGACATCGTCGCCGGCATCGCCCGCGCCTGCGCCGACACCGGAACCGCCCTCGTCGGGGGCGAGACCGCCGAGCACCCCGGCCTGCTCGGCGTGGACGACTACGACGTCGCCGGCGCCGCCACCGGCGTGGTGGAGGCCGACCAGGTGCTCGGCGCCGAGAACGTGCGCCACGGCGACGTCGTCGTGGCGATGGCCTCCTCCGGGCTGCACTCCAACGGCTACTCGCTCGTGCGGCACATCCTCGCACAGCGCGGCATCGGCTACACCGACACCTCCGCCGAGCTCGGCGGCGTGGTCGGCGAGGTGCTGCTGGAGCCGACCCGCCTCTACACCGGACCGCTGCTCAGCGTGCTGGCCGACCCCGAACTGGCCGGCGTCGTGCACTCGCTCAGCCACGTCACCGGCGGCGGCATCGCGGCGAACCTCGCCCGCGTGCTCCCGCTCGGGGCCTGGGTCGAGGTCGACCGGTCCACCTGGTCCCCGTCCCCCGTCTTCCGGGTGCTCAGCGACATGGCGGGCGCCTCGCTGGAGAGCTCGGAGGGAACCTGGAACCTGGGTGTGGGCATGTTCGCCGTCGTCTCGGCGGATGCCGCGTCATCCGTGATCGCACGTCTCGCCGCCGACGGGATCCCGGCCTGGGTCGCCGGCCGCGTGTCGACCGCGCCGCACGACCTCGCGGGCTTCGAGCAGGGCGCCAAGGGCGTCAACGGCGGGGCCGTGCGCCTCGTCGGCGGTTACGCGAACTAGTCGGTCGCCGCGTGCGTTCAAATGGCCGCCATCGATGAAACGATGGCGGCCATTTGAGCGCACGCGCGAACGGATGATGCCCGGCGGTGACGGAGGGGGCCGACAGGGAGGGGCGCGGGGCTAGGCGCGCTTCTGCTCGTCTTCGGTCGCGTAGTGATCGACGTATTGGTCGTCGTCGTCGCCAGAAGCATCGTCGGAGCCCTTACCGGGCTTGCCGGCTTCGTATTCCGGCCACTTCGCCAGGTCTTCGTCGAGGCGCGGGTCATCGACCGGATGCCCGGTGAGCTCGCGTTCGAGCGCGTTGTAGTTGGTGTCCGGGCTGAAATACTTCAGCTCGCGGGCGACCTTGGTGTGCTTTGCTTTTTGACGGCCGCGCCCCATGCGTGACCCCCTAACGATGCCAGGCCGGGTGAGGAGTGAATCTCCCGGGAGTTGCCGAACGGAATGGTGAAAACTAGCCGTCAGTTTAGCATGATGACCCGCAGGCCCCACTGACGCGCTTGACGCTGTGCACTGCTCTGAAACCGCGCACTCGCTAGTGTACGACCGCGCGCTGGGATCAGCCTGAGCGGGCGAGCAGATACCCGGCGCCGCAGGCGAGGAATCCGAGCAGCAGAGTGCCGACCAGGTTGACCGCGCCGGCCCGCCAGCGCCCCCTGAGCAGGAGTTCGACCGTCTCGACGCTCCAGGTGCTGAAGGTGGTCAGCCCGCCGCAGACGCCGGTCAGGAGGATCAGGCGCAGTTCCAGAGAGACGGCCGCGCGCTCGGCCAGTCCGAGCACGACGCCGCCGACCAGCGCGCCCACAACGTTCACGATCAGCACGCCCAGGGGGAGTCGTCCGGGGCCGGCCGGCAGGGCGCGGGACACCAGGAAACGGATGACCGCTGCCGCGCCGCCGCAGACGAGCACGCCGAGGACCAAGCCGACGCTCACGGGGTGACCCCGGCATCCGTGCCGCCGAGTGGAAGGCGCTCTGCCGCGGCCCGGCCGCCCAGCCGGAGTCCCAGCGCCGCTGCCGCGAATCCGAGCAGGAGCGTGGCCGCGAGATAGGCCCAGGCCAGCGGCGAGAAACCCGCGGAGACCAGCGCCACCAGCGAGACCATCACGGCGGAGAAGGTCGTGAACGAGCCGAGCACGCCGCCCCCGAGGGCCGCCTTGAGCCAGGACGGCACGGCCGGCCGGGTCCAGAGGCCGGCCACCAGCCAGCCGAGCAGGAACGCGCCGACGACATTGGCGAGGAGCGTGCCGGCCGGGAATTCGGCGTCAGCGTGCGGGAGGGCCAGGTCGATTCCGAGCCGGAGGCCGGTGCCGGCCATTCCGCCCAGGAAGACGGCCGACCCCAGCCGCAGCATGGCTACTTTCGCTTTCGCCGGCGGGCGGCCGACGGCCGCGACTTCGGCGGGGTGACGCCCACGACGGCCGACTGCCTGACCGGGATCTCCTTGGTGGCCGGGGCGAGCGGTCGCCGTGGGATCGGGCGGGGACGCACGGGCTCGCCGCGCCGGTCCTGCCCGGGCACGGGGCGTGAGCGCCGCCCGTAGATGAGCTCGGAGGAGTCGAGCAGCCAGGGCACGAGCGCGATGGTGACGCCGTGCACGAGCATCAGTTTCTGGCGCAGCCGCCGGGCCTTGTGGTTGTGCAGCAGGCTCTCCCACCAATGCCCCACGATGTAGATCGGCGTGTACACGGTGACGACCTCGGAGCCGTGGTCCTCGCGACGATCCTTGATGTAGCTGATCAACGGCCAGCTGATGTCCCGGTAGGGAGACTGCACGATGTGCAGCGGCACCTGGATGTTCTGCTTCACCCAGGCGCGCTTGAGCTCCTTGGTCTCCTCGTTGTCGATCGAGATGTGCACGGCCTCGATGCTCTCGTGCCGGGCGGCGATCGCGTAGTCGAGTGCCTTGAGCACGGGCTTCTGCATCTTGCCCACCAGCACGATCGCGTGGTCGCCCTGGGAGCCGAACGTCGTCTCCGAGTCGACTTCGATTTCCTTGGCGACGTCCCGGTAGTACCGGTTGACGCCGAGCATGAGGGTGAACAGCACCGGCATCAGCACGAACACGAGCCAGGCGCCGTGGGTGAACTTGGTGATGGTCACCACGATCAGCACCACCCCGGTCAGGAGGGCGCCGAAACCGTTGATGGACAGGCTGGCGACGATGGATGCCCGGTTCGGCGGGTTCGTCTTGAGCAGGGACAGCCAGTGCCGCACCATGCCGGTCTGCCCGAGCGTGAAGGAGACGAAGACGCCGATGATGTACAGCTGGATCAGCACGGTCAGGTTGGCCTGGTAGATGACCAGGATCACACAGGCGAAGAACGCGAGCAGCAGCACGCCGTTCGAGTAGATCAGGCGGTCACCGCGGGTGCTGAGCGACTTCGGCGCGTAGGAGTCCTTGGCGAGCACCGAGCCGAGCAGGGGGAAGCCGTTGAACGCCGTGTTGGCGGCCAGGAGGAGCACGGCCGCGGTCGCGGCCTGCAGCACGAAGAACATGATCGAGTTGTTGCCGAAGGTGGCCGCCGCGATCTGCGCGATCAGGCTGCGCTGCGGGGAGGTGGCGCATTCCTGCCAGCCGATCAAGTCGCAGGGGTTCTCCGCGTAGTGCACCTTGGAGAAGAGGGCCAGGGTCGTCAGCCCGACGAAGAGCGTGATGGCGATGCCACCCATGAGCACCAGCGTGCGCTGGGCGTTCTTTACCTTGGGATGCTTGAACGCGGGCACCCCGTTGGCGATCGCCTCGACGCCGGTGAGCGCGCTGCATCCGCTGGCGAAGGATCGCAGCAGCAGCAGGATGAACGCGGACTGGGCGAGGTTCTGGGCCTCCACCTCGTAGCCCGCGGATTCGGCCATCGGGGTGTCGCCCAGGGCGACCCGGGTGAGACCGACGACGACCATCAGGAGCACGCTCGCGATGAAGAGGTAGGTCGGGATGGCGAACGCCTTGCTGGATTCGTGCACACCCCGCAGGTTGACCGCCGCCAGCAGGATCACGAAGAAGACGGCGAACTCCACCCGGAAGGGAGCGAGTCCCGGGAGGGCGGAGATGATGTTATCCACGCCGCTGGCCACCGACACGACCACGGTCATGACGTAGTCCACCAGCAGGGCGGAGGCGACGACCAGGCCGGCCTTCTCGCCGAGGTTCTTGTGCGCGACCTCGTAGTCGCCGCCGCCGGACGGGTACGCCTTGATCAGCTGGCGGTAGGAGGCGGTGACCACCACGAGCAGCAGCACGACGACGGCCGCGACCCACGGTGCGAAGCTGAGAAAGGCCAGCCCGCCGAGGGTGAGGATCATCAGGAGCTCTTGCGGGGCGTAGGCCACGCTCGACAGCGGGTCGCTCGCGAAGATCGGCAGGGCGAGGTGCTTGGGCAGCAACTGGCCTTCGAGCTTCTCCGTCGAGAGAGGGTCGCCGATGATCCACCGTTTCGGTGATCGTGTTTCTGGTGCCGGGGGGCTTACCTCTGGAGTCACGAGGGTCGACACTACTCCCTTGCACACTTCTGACAAAACAGTGACAGAGTGCCGACCCTGCGGCGTGTCGCCTGCGCGGGGTCAGTGCGTGTGTGACGCCTCGATAACCCGCCACAGCGACCGGCGCAGAACATCGAGTTCATCCATGCTCATTCCGAGCCTGTCGATGATGCGCGGGGGGATCGTGCGGGCCTCCTCGCGCAGCAGGCGCCCGGCGTCGGTGAGGGATACGTCGAGCACGCGTTCGTCGTGTTCGTTGCGCTCCCGGGTGACCAAACCGGCGACCTCCAGCCGCTTCAGGAGCGGCGACAGGGTGGCCGGCTCGAGGCGGAGCTCCACGGCGAGGTCCTTCACCGAGCGGGGGCTGCGCCCCCAGAGCGCCAGCATGACCAGGTACTGCGGATGGGTGAGCCCATAGGGCTCGAGGATCGGGCGGTAGATCGAGATCACGCTGCGCGACGCGATCGCCAGCGCGAAGCAGACCTGGTCCTCGAGGCGGAGGAGGTCGGCGGCATCCGTCACTCGGGCAACCTTCCATCGGCTTTAGTTAGTACACTAATGATTATGACACGTACTAACAAGAAGCCGCGCGCCGAGCGCGGCCTGGCCGGCGTCATCGCCCGCCTCAACGGCCGGCTCCTGCCCTGGATCGGCCCGCCGCCCCTCGGGCCGTACGACACGGTCAGTGCAGAAGAGGTGCAGGCGACGCAGGCCCGATCGGTTTGCCCCATCTGCGGGGCCCTGATGTCCCTGCACGAGATCGACCGCTCGGGGGAGCGCACGCAGGTGCACCACCCCACCCCCGAGCAGGTCGCCGAGCGCTCCGCCTGACGGCGGGTTGCGCGGCGGCCCGCACGGGTTCAGCGGCAGAGGTGGTTCAGCGGGAGAGTGAGGCGAGGATGCCCTCGCGCACCTCGGCCAGGCGGCGGCGCAGCTCCGGCACGGTGTCGGTGGGCACCAGCGAGCGGGAGGCCTGCCCGCGCAGGTCCGCCCGCAGCTGCTGACGGAATTCGTTCAACACCATGTCGGCCTCGTGGATGGCGCGACTCGACTCGGCCCGCGGGTCCGCGCCCGGACCGGTGCTTCCGGAGCCGCTCGTGCCTGTGCCGCCGGCTCCCCGGACGGGACCCTCTCCCCTGGCCTGGCGTTTGGCGGAGGCCAGGTCGGCGCGCAGACTCTTCATCGCCGCGGTGACTCCCGAGCGCACCTCATCGGCCAGCCGCCGAACGGAGTCCGTGACCTCGGTCTCGATCGCGTCGAGTTCACCCTGGCGGGCGAGCAGTTCGGCGCGTCCGGCGTCGGTGATCTCGTAGACGGTCTTACGGCCGTCCGTCGACTTGGTGACCAGGCCTTCCTCTTCCAGCTTGGCCAGGCGCGGGTAGATCGTTCCGGCGCTGGGAATATAGGTTCCGCCGAACCGGTCGCTGAGCGCCTGGATCAGCTCATAGCCGTGCCGGGGCTGTTCGGCCAGCAGGCTGAGCAGGTAGAGGCGCAGGCTGCCGTGCGCGAAGACGGGGGTCATTCCCACACCTCCCCGGCCGTGTCGGCGGCGGACTCGCCCTGGGGGCCGCCGGCCTCGGCGCTCCGCCGCACCACGGAGATGTCACCGGAGACCGAGTTGGCGTACAGGTCGAGCCAGCTGCCGTCGAGCACGCCGGTGCTGGATTCGTAGCCCTTGCCGAAGGTGCCGCGGATCGTCTGGTCGTCGAGCTGCAGGGTGCCGGACACGGTATTGAGGTGGTACTTGGTCCCGACGTCCGCGCCGAGGCGCACGGTCAGGTTGCCGCTGACCGTGTTCGTGTTGATGGAATCCGGGGTGCCCTCGATGTCGAGGAAGACATCGCTGGTGACGCCGTCGAGGCTGAACCTGCGGATGTCGCCGCTGGCCGTGATCTCGCCGGAGACCGTGTGCGCGACGATGCTGCCGTCGTGGTTGCGCACCTGCATCTCGCCGTTCACGCCATTGAGCTCGAGGTCGCCGGTCACCCCGTCGACCACGATGTCGCCCGACACAGTGCTGACGCGGCCGCCGTTGCGGAGCCCGGAGATCAGGGCGTCGGCCGTGATCACGCCGAATTTCAGCGCGACGTCGCGGGGGACCATGATGCTGACGTCGGCCTTCGCGGTGCCGCGGAATGAGGCGAACACCTCGATGAAGTTGTCCCAGCGCAGCTGGGGGTGGTCGATCTCCAGGGTGTCGCCGTCGAGCGAGATCTTGAGATCCTTGCCGCTCACGCTGTGCACTTCAACCCGGGTCACCGGGTCGTCGTGGCCGATGACGTCGATCTTGCCGCCGATCATGCCCACCTTGAGATTGCGCACCAGCTCGATATCGATCACCTTGGTTTGTCCAGGGGTGACCAGCCATTTTTCCAGGGCCATTGAATTCTCCTTCGTGCCGCGGCATCCGTGTGAAGCGGATGCCCACAGGTTTGTCGCGATATATCGCGACGTGTTCGAATCAAGATATATCGCGTTTCTGTGAATGGCAAGTGTGGCGGTCAGGTTCGCGGTGCCCGGATGAGGCATTCTGGAGGCAGGCATGGGGGGAATGCAGTGGAAATTTTCATGGGGGATCGCATCGGAGCACGCAGGGGGAGGTTGCGCCGGCGCAGATCGATCAGGCCGGTGGCGCTGGTTGTCGCAGCCGTCGTGGTGTCGGGCGTCCTGTCGGGATGTTCACCGGACGCCGGCGGGGGCGGGCACCGGAAAGGCGGGGCATTCACGGTCGATGTCACCGAGCGCCTGGACGCGGCCGTGGCCGACGCGATCGGCCGGTCCGGGGCATCCGGGGCCGTGGTGGGCGTCTGGGCCGACGGAACCGGCGAATGGGAGGCCGCGCCGGGGACGACGACCATCGGCGGCACGGAGGCGATGAGCACGGAGATGCGGTTCCGGATCGGGACGAACACCACCGCGATGACCTGCACCGTGTTACTCCGGCTCGTGGAGGAGGGCACGGTCGCGCTCGACGACCCGGTCGCCACCTACCTGGGCCGCCTCGTCGGCGTCGGGGACATCACCCTCGGCCAGCTGTGTCAGAACACGTCCAGTCTGGCCGGCCAGGACACGGAACAGACGGCTCAGTTCGTGAACAACCCGACCCGCTCCTGGCCGGCGCTGGAGCTTGTGTCGAATGGACTGTCCGCGCCCCGGACGGGTGCGCCGGGTGGCACCTGGGTGCAGTCGAGCACCGGGATCGTTCTGCTCGGCATGGCGCTCGAGCAGGCCACCGGCAAGGATTGGCGCGCGCTCTACCGCCAGTACATCTTCAACCCGTTGAACCTGGATGACACCTCGTTCCCGGCTGCCGACGACCTGCAGATCCCCGGCGCGCATCCGCAGGGCTACGCGACGCAGCGCAGCACGGACGGCCAGCCGAACTGCGAGATCATGCTCGACGACACCGAGCTGTCCATCTCGATGACCGGTGTGGCCGGCGGCGTCGTCTCGACACTGGCGGACATGCGCACGTGGGCGGACGTGCTCGCCGTGGGCAGTGTGCTCGGCCCGGCATCCGTGGAGGTCCAGTGGTCCACCGTGGCGCAGGACGCCAACGCTCCCGCCTGGCGGCGCTACGGCCTGGGCGCCGAGCAGCTGGGCCCGCTGCGCGGGCGGGCGGGGGCGATCCCCGGATTCATCTCGGCGACCCTGTCCGATCCCGCCGGGGGTCTGACGGTGGTGGTCGCGCTGAACAACTCGACCGCCGGAGGCAACTTCGCCCTGGCGCTGGCCCGGCAGCTGGCCGCCATCGCCACCCCGGCCACGGCGGCCGGCACGGACCGGGAGCCGCTGACCCTGCCCTGGTCGGAGGACGCGGCCCGGGCCGACCTCGAGGCGGGGACGGTGTGCCCGGTTCCGGCGGCGGCCGCGGGGTAGCTCAGCTTCAGTCTCAGTCTCAGTCTCAGTCTCAGTCTCAGTCTCAGTCTCAGTCTCAGTAGACGAAGATCGGCAGCCAGTCCCGCGTGTGCGCGTGCACGATCACCAGGAAGACCACCAGGTCGAACAGCAGGTGCACGCACACGACGTAGGTCAGTGACTTGGTGAGCTTGAATGTGTAGCCCTGCAGCAGCGCGAACGGGAAGGTCATCAGCGGGCCCCAGCTCTGGTAGCCCAGCTCCCAGAGGAACGAGGTGAAGATGACGGCCTGCAGCAGGTTCGCCTGCCAGTCGGGGAAGTGCCGGCGCAGCAGGGCGAACGCCGTGCAGATGAAGAACAGTTCGTCCCAGATGCCCACGAAGCCCACGCCCACGAAAAGCCGGGCGATCTCGTCGGGAGCGGTGACCGTCGGCCAGTTGCGGTACGCCCCCGACCGAATGAAATAGGTCGGCAGGATGAGGTAGCCCAGCAGCACCACGAGCGGCAGGTACCAGCGCTCCAGGGCGGTCCAGCGCTGGCCGGTGCGGATCGGGAACCGGATGGCGTGGTCGCGGTAGAGGTAGCGCGAGGCCAGGTACGGCACGAGCACCGAGAGGGTGAGCACGCTGCCCATCAGGGCCATGTTCGGGTAGCTGATGTGGGCCTCGACCGAGATAGTGCTGATGATCAGCAGCCCGACCGCGATCAGAAGCAGGTCCCGGAACAGGGCCCGGTCGATCAGGAAGGCGAGCCCGACCGCGGCGGCGAGCACGGTGTAGCCGGAGACCGGGTCGCGCAGACCGAACAGCAGCACGGCCGAGGCCGAGAGCAGCGCCGCCGGCAGCAGTCCCCAGGAGGCGCGCGGGGCCATCCGTGGGGCCGAAGTCGTCGTTTCGGGTGCCGCGCCATCGTGCATGCCACATGGTACCGAACCGCTCTCGCAAACGGGTGGGCGGGGCGCACCCGGCCGCTAGGTTGGGGGTGTGAATCCAGAGCCAGGACCCGACCCGGTCGCCGTGATGCAGGCGCTCATCGCCATCGATTCGGTCAACCCCGACCTCGTGCCGGGCGCGGCCGGCGAACGTATGATCGCGGCCTGGTGCGCCGACTGGCTCACCGGCCACGGGTTCGAGGTGCACCGCCTCGAGCGGCACCCCGGGCGCCCCACGATCGTCGGGCTCAGACGCGGCACCGGCGGCGGGCGATCCCTGATGCTCAACGGCCACCTCGACACCGTCGGGGTCGGCGGCTACCTCGGCGACCCGTTCGCCGGCGAACGGCGGGACGGACGCGTGTTCGGGCGCGGCTCCTTCGATATGAAGGGCGGGGTCGCCGCCATCCTCGTCGCGGCGGCGCGCGCCACGAGCGGAGGGACCTCCGGGGTGTCCGCGCTCGCCGGGGACGTGCTCGTCACCCTCGTCGCCGACGAGGAGTTCGGCAGCCTCGGCACCGAGGAGGCGCTGGCCCGGTTCCGCGCCGACGCGGCGATCGTGGCCGAGCCCAGCGAACTGTGCCTCACGCTCGCGCACCGGGGCTTCGCCTGGTTCGAGGTTGAGCTCACCGGACTCGCCGCCCACGGCTCCCAGCCGGAGCGGGGCGTCGACGCCATCGCGCACGCCGGGCTGGTGCTCTCCGCCCTCGACGGGCTGCGGGCGGAGATCGAGGCGGCGCCGGCGCATCCGCTGCTCGGTCACGGCACCGTGCGGGTCTCGACCATCACCGGGGGCACGGATGCCGCAACCGTCGCCGCGGTCTGCACCCTCACGATCGAGCGGCGCACGCTGCCCGGGCAGACCCCCGACGCAGTCGAGGCCGAACTCCGGGGCCTCCTCGACCGGCTCGCGGCGGGCGTGCCCGACTTCGCCTACCGGCTCACCCGGCTGGTCGCCCGGGCCGCGTTCGAGGCCGACCCGGCCTGGGCGATCGTGCGCACGCTCAGCGCCCAGGCCGAGCGGGTGCTCGGCCACAGCCAGACGGTGCGCGGCGAGCCCTTCTGGACCGACGCGGGACTGATCCACGAGGCGGGCATCCCGTGCCTGGTCGTGGGCGTGGCCGGCGGCGGCGCGCACGCCGACACGGAGTGGGCGGATGAGGCATCCGTCTACCGGCTGACCGATATGCTGGCCGGCACGATCGCCGACTTCTGCGGCTGAGCGGCTGCGCCCGGTCCCCCTTCCCGTCCCCCTTCCTCCTCTCGCGGCTCTCGCGGCCGGTGGGGCGGGGCGTCAGTTGGCGGGGCTGTCGATCGAGGGTTCCGTGGGGGTCGTGTCGCCTTCGAGGGCCTCCTCGAGCCGGGGGTCCGCGGCGGCGGCCGGGAGGGTGATCGCGAAGAGCGGGATGGTCCAGTGGCAGAGCGGGCCGACGAGCACCGCGAAGAGAACCGTGCCGATGCCCACGTTGCCGCCGAGGGCCCAGCCGATGCCGAGCACGATGACCTCGATGCCGGTGCGCACGATCCAGATGCGCCAGCCGGTGCGTTTGTGCAGGCCGGTCATCAACCCGTCGCGCGGGCCGGGGCCGAAGTGTGCGCCGATGTAGAGGCCGGTTGCCACCGCGAGAGTCAGCAGGCCGGCCGCGAACAGGAGCACGCGTAGCCAGAGGTCGAGGTCCGCCGGGATCAGTCGCAGGCCGACATCCGCTGCCGGTCCGACCAGGAGCGCGTTCATCACGGTGCCGACGCCGGGCTTCTGCCGGATCGGGATCCAGAGCAGCAGCACCACACCGCTGATCAGGATGGTGACGAGCCCAAAGCCGAGGTGGGTGCGGCTGTCGATGCCCTGCGTGAGCACGTCCCAGGGGGCGACGCCGATGCCGCCGCGCACGATCAGCGCGATCCCGATGCCGTACAGGAAGAGGCCGATGAGCAGCTGGGTGAGACGACGGGTCATGGAACACCATCCAATGGCACTATTGGCCTGTCGCCAAATTCCGCAACCCGACCGGCCAAATCATGCCATGCCGGCCGAGGGCGTCAGCGGGTGCTCGCCGCCGCCGGCCAGGGCACGGTGCTGATCAGCGAGGAGGACATCGTCGAATTCGTTAGGTGGCCCGAATCGTGTCTTTGGCGAGTTCATGCGGTTTCCGGCATATGCGGACCCCGGCCTGGTTAGCACACCCGTTCTCGACCAACTGATCATCACTCGCCGGCTGACCGAGGTGCCCGCCATCCTGCAGTAGCGCCGCAGTCAACTCCGCCCCGCGCGCACCAATTCGACGGAGATTTTGGCGATTTGGGGCCGTCATGCCCCAAAACAGGCTCCGGGGAGCAAAATCTCCGTCGAATTCGTTAGGGGCGTGGGCTGCGGAGTGTCCTCACCGCCGGGCTAGTCCTCGAGGACGAAAGTCACTTCGATGACGACGTCCCACGAGGTGATTTTGCCGTCGTCGACGACGACCTTCTGCTCCTTGACCCAGGCCCCGGAGATGCCGCGCAGGGTCCTGTGGGCCCGCTCGATCCCGGCCGAGACGGCATCCTCGAATGACTTCTCGGACCGGACGCTCAGTGTTGTCACGCGTGCCACAGACATGGTTGCTCCTCTATACATGGATTACTCGGGCTGATGGGGCTTCGTGCCGCTGAGGGTACGCCGATCCGCCGATCCGCGCCCGCACCAATTCGACGGAGATTTTGCCGAAATCGGGCTGTTTCGGTCCAAAACAGGCTCCGGGGAGCAAAATCTCCGTCGAATTGGTTAGAGGCACGAGCCTGGGGGCGGGCGCGGTGCCCAACCTTCCGGGCGAGGGCGGCCGGGAACGCTGAGTCGCTGCGCTAGAACGAGACGGGGGCGGGGGCCAGCGGTCGGGTGCGCACCAGCACCGTGCTGTCGTCGCTGCAACCCTCGATCGGGTTCGGCGTGGCCACACGCTCGGCCGCGTCCCACTCCGGCAGGGTCACGGCGAGGGCGGTGACCGGCACGATCGCGCAATCCGGGTGCGCGCCCGCCTGCGTGAGGTGCAGCAGGCTGTAAGCGGATGCGCCGGGCGCCACCGGCACAACGCTCACGGTGCTCTCTTCGACGCCGGACACCGCCCCGATCGTCTCACCGGAGTTGGAGTCGATCAGAGTAACCACCGGGTAGCCCTGGACCGAACACTCCACCGAGCCGGTGTTCGTCAGCCGCAGGTCCCAGTAGAAGCTGCTCATGCCGCTGTCATGGGGCCGGGCCTGCAGCGACAGCGCCAGGTGGTCGCGGGTACAGACGCCCGGTTCGGCGCGGGGTGGCGTGGTCGGCGTCGCGGTCGGCGCCGCTGAGGCGGTCGGAGTGGTCGTCGCCGTCGGGGTGGCCGCCGTGGTCGAACGCGGTGACTGGGAACCGCCGACCGGGCCGCGGGCGGGCGCCGCGCATCCGGCCAGCACCAGAACCACCGCAGCGCACTCGAGCCAGGTTGCCTGTACCCGCCCGAGACTCCGCATCCCCGTCATAGCCTCAGTGTGGCACCATCGGGCCAGCGGCGCCCGCCGGAGATGAGTGTGGCGAATGATGTGAGAAATCGTCCTCGCGGGTGTCCTAGACTAATCCTCAAAAGGGGGGTCCGATGACCGAGGGATCACCGGGTTTCCTGAACGGCCGTTACCGGTTGAAGGACCTGATCGGCCGTGGCGGCATGGCCTCGGTTTACCGCGCCACCGACGAGCGGTTGGGCCGGGACGTCGCGATCAAGATCTTCGATGCCGCCGCCGCGACCGAGATCGACATCGCACGGCAGCAAGCGGAGATCAACGTCCTGGCGAGCCTGAACCACCACAGCGTGACCACACTGTTCGACGTCGGCGTGCACCGCGCAGACGCCGGGCGGCCGCGGATCTACCTGGTGATGGAACTCGTGGCCGGGGCGGACCTCCGGCGCAGGCTCGACCAGGACCCGCTGTCCACCCGCCACATCGCGCAGGTCGGTTACGACCTCGCCGAGGGCCTGGACTACATCCACGGCCGCGGGGTCGTGCACCGTGACATCAAACCGGCCAATATTCTCCTGGCCGAATACAGCTCCGATTCGAGAACGCGGGCCAGGCTCACCGATTTCGGCATCGCCCTGTTCCCGGACGCCGCGCGGATGACCAACCAGGGCCTGACGACCGGCACGGCCGCCTACCTCAGCCCCGAACAGGCCCGCGGCGACCGGGTGGGCCCTCCCAGCGACATCTACGCCCTGGGACTCGTGCTCCTGGAATGCTTCACCGGCGAGACGGCGTTTCCCGGACAGCCCGTCCAGTCGGCCGTGGCCAGGCTCCTTGGGGATCCGGCCATGCCGGAGACCCTCGCTCCGGCGTGGCGCGATCTGCTCACGTCGATGCTGGCACGCGACCCCGAGCAGCGCCCGCCCGCCGCGGATGTCGTGCTCGCCCTGCGGCAGGCTGTCATCGCCGAAACCGGCCGGCACCGCGTCATGGAGACTCACCACCTGGACGCCGATGAACCCCAGCGGCTCGACGAGGTGGCCCGCCTCGAGATTCTCGACACCCCTCCGGACGGCACCTTCGACCGGATCGCAGCCCTCGCCGCGCGGGTGTTCTCCGTGCCGATCGCCATCGTCAGCATCGTTGACACCGACCGAATCTGGTTCAAGGCACATCACGGACTCGACCTCAAGGAGATCCCGCGCGACCCCGGGCTCTGTGCGTCGGCCATTCTCTCCGAAGGCCCGTGGCTGATAGAGGATGCCCGCCGCGATCCGCGCGCGCTGGCGAACCCGCTCGTGGCCGAGGGGTTCGGCCTGCAGTTCTACGCCGGCGTTCCGCTGACGACCCAGAACGGGTACAACCTGGGCACTCTGTGCGTGCTGGACCACGAGCCACGAACGGTGACAGCGGAGGAGATCGCCACCCTCGAAGACCTGGCCGCGCTCGTGATGAACGAGCTCGAACTCCGCCTCGAAAGCCGCCGCGCAGTCCACCACTAGTTCGAATGGGCACCTGATACAGTGCTGTCTGAATCCAAACGGGGGCACCGGCTGGCAAGCGGCCGAGACGTGTTTCCCCCATCTGAGAGGGGCGCAACACAGTGAAGGCATCAGCAGAACTCGGCTCCAACCTGCAATCCGTGCTCGTCGACCTGATCGAGCTGCACGTGCAGGGCAAGCAGGCGCACTGGAGCGTCGTCGGCAAGAACTTCCGCGACCTGCACCTGCAGCTCGATGAGATCATCGACGACGCCCGGCTGTTCTCCGACGAACTCGCCGAGCGGATGCGTGCACTCGACTCCCTGCCGGACGGACGCAGCGAGACGGTCACCGCGACCACCCACCTGGCCAAGTTCCCGGCCGGAGAGGTGGACACCGCCGAGACGGTCGGCCTGATCACCGACCGCCTGAACGCGACGGTCGACAACATCCGTGCCGTGCACGACGCGGTCGACGAGGAAGACCCGACCAGCGCCGACATCCTGCACGGTTTCACCGAGAAGCTGGAACAGTACGCCTGGATGGTCAGCGCCGAGAACCGCACCCCACGCAAGCCCACGGCCAAGGCGCCGACCAAGCCGGTCGGCAAGGCCTGAGGCACAAGCCTGAGCTTCAGTTCAACGCGCCGGCGAGCGGACTCGGCGCGGTCGGCACGACACAGGGGGTCGGTGTGACGCGGATCGAGAGCGCGAAACCGGTCTGGCTGACCCCGATCGGGAAGCGCACGGCGGAGGCCGGTCTGCGCGATGCCGCGACGGCGGCCTGTGCCGTGAACGGTGACGCCGCGCGGGCCCTGGACCTGGCCCGCGCGCTCGGCGGCAGTGTTCCCCGGCCGGGATCGGGGCAGACGCGCCGGCTGTTCGAGACGCTGGCCTCCCTCGCCGCGGCAGACCTCACGGCGGGGCGGGTCGTCGAGGCGCACCTGGACGCGCTCGCCATCCTGGACCAGGCCGGCGTCGACCCGGCCGGGCTCGTCGGCGGTGGCACCACGGAATCGAGCTGGGGCGTCTTCGCCGCCGAAGGCACGGGGAGCCGGCTCGACGCGCGGCCGGCCGGCGGCGGGTCGTGGCAGCTCGACGGCACGAAACCCTGGTGCTCGCTCGCCCGCTCGCTCAGCCACGCCCTCGTCACGGCACACACCTCGGCCACCACCCGGAGGCTGTTCGAAGTCGACCTGGCCGACCCCGGGATCACCGTCCACACGGAGGCGTGGGTGGGTCGAGGGCTCCCGGCCGTACCCAGCGGACCCGTCGAGTTCCGGGGCGTCCGGGCCCGGCCGGTCGGGGACGACGGCTGGTACCTCCGCCGACCGGGCTTCGCCTGGGGTGGGATCGGCGTCGCGGCCTGCTGGTGGGGCGGCGCCGTCGGCGTGGCCAGGCGGGTCTGGGAGTCCGTGCTCGAGCGGGAACCCGATCAGATCGCGCTCGCGCACCTGGGCGCCCTCGACCTCGCGCTGACGACAGCCGGGGTCTCCCTGACTGACGCGGCTGCCGCGATCGACGCCGGGGATGCCGCCGGGGAGCAGGGCGCCCTCCTCGCGGCGCGGGTGCGCGGCCAGGTCGCGCGCACGGTCGACGAGGTGATCACTCGAACCGGCCACGCGCTCGGCCCCGCACCGCTCGCCCTCGAGGCCCGGCACTCCGCTCGCGTCTCCGATCTGCAGCTGTACGTGCGCCAGCACCACGCCGAACGGGACGACGCGGCGCTCGGCCGCCGGCTGCGGGATGCCGGCGTATCCCCGTGGTGAGCTTCAGCCACACGGATGCCGGCACGCCCGAGAACCTGTGGGCGGCGGCGCATCGGGAGGCCGTCGCAGCGGGTGAAGCGGCATCCGTCGGCTCGGTGGCCCCCGGATCCGGACCACTGTCGCCGGCACCGCCGGTGCAGGCACTGTGCGTCGACGACTTGCTCCGGCTCGTCGTGATCGCTGCGCACCCCGACGACGAGACCCTCGGCGCCGGCGGGCTGATCGCGTGGGCCGGGCGGGCCGGAGTCCCGGTGACGGTCGTGGTGCTCACCAACGGTGAGGCCTCCCATCCCGGGTCCGGCACGCACGACCCCGCGCGGCTCGCGGCATTGCGCCGGGTCGAGGTGACGGCGGCCATCCCAGCGCTGGCACCCTCGGCGTTGGTGCGCCTGCTCGACCTCCCCGACGGAACCCTGGCCGGGCATCGTGACGAGGCGTCCCGAGCGATTTCCGCCGAGATCGGCTCGGACGGACCGGGAACCTGGCTGGTCGCCCCCTGGACGCTGGACGGACATCCGGACCACGCTGCGGCGGCAGAGGCCGCCTGCCACGCCGCTCGCGGCCGGGGCGTCAGTCTCTTCGCATACCCGATCTGGGCCTGGCACTGGTCCACGCCCGGGGACCCGGTCTGGTCGGACGGCGTGATTCGCACCCTGGAGCTGGCACCCGAAGACCGTCGGCGTAAGACCCGGGCGATGGCCCTGCATGTCAGCCAGGTGCAGCCGCTCTCCGGGCTGACCGGAGACGAACCGATCATCCAGGCGGCTTTTGCCGCGCACTTCGAACGCGGGTATGAGACCTTCATCGAGATCGAGATCGAGATGGAGATCGAGATGGAGATCGAGATGGAGATGGAGGTCGAGGTCGAGGTCGAGGTCGAACCGAGCCTGTCCGGTGCCTTCTTCGAGGAGTTCTACGCCGGGAAGCGTGACCCCTGGGGGTTCGAGACCCGGTGGTACGAGGAGCGCAAGCGATCCCTGACCCTGGCGGCCTTGCCTCGCAAACAATTCCGGGCGGCGCTGGAACTGGGCTGCTCGATCGGCGTCCTCACGGCCGGCCTGGCCGACCGGTGCGACACCGTCGCCGCGGTCGACGTCGCGGAGCAGCCGCTGCGGGAGGCCCGAGCCCGGCTGGCCGCACACCCCGGCGTCACCTTCGCCCGGCGCACCCTGCCCGCCGAGTGGCCGGAGGGCAGCTTCGACCTGATCGTGTTCTCCGAGGTCGGCTACTACTTCTCGGCGGTGGAGCTGCGCGAGGTGCTCCGGCGATGCCGCGGCAGCATGGCACCCGGTGGCGTGATCGTGGCCTGCCACTGGAGGCATCCGGTGCCCGAGTATCCGTTGAACGGCGACCAGGTGCACGCAGAACTCGGCAGGCTGGCCGGGTTCGAGCGCACGGTGGAGCATCGGGAACGCGACTTCCTGCTCGAGGTGTTCGAAGCCGCGCCGACGCGCTCGGTCGCGCAACGCGAAGGCCTGACACCGTGACGGTCGGCGGGGCGGTCGGCGAGGCGATCGACAGGGTCGTCGTCGTGGTCCCGGCCCGTGATGAGGAGGAGCTCCTGCCACGGTGCCTGGCCGCGTTGACCGTGGCGGTCGGGGAGGTCGCCCGCGTGGCAGGCGAGGCGCCGCCCGTGATCGAGGTCGTGGTCGTGCTCGACCGGTGCAGCGACGGCACGGCCGAGGTCGCTGCTGACTGGCCTGCGTTCGCGAGCATCAGCACGGACGGTGGCGGCGTCGGCCTTGCCCGCCGGGCGGGGGCGCGGCACCTGCTCCCGACGTTGACCCACTTCTCCACCGCGACGTGGATCGCGACGACGGATGCCGACTCCGCCGTGCCGCCGAACTGGCTGACCGCGCAGCTCGCCTTCGCCCGCAACTCCGTCGATCTCGTGCTGGGAACCGTGGTGCCTGACGACCGGCTGTCCGACGGAGGCAGGGAACTGTGGGACGCCGCGCACCGGCTGGTAGAAGGGCACCCCCATGTGCACGGCGCGAACCTCGGGGTGCGTGCCGACCGGTACCTGCAGGCCGGCGAATTCGCCCTCGTCGACGGGAACGAGGATGTGCGGCTGGTTTCGGCGCTGCGCCGCCTCGGGGTGAGCGAGATTCGTACCGAACTGATCCCCGTGCTCACCTCCGGTCGGCTCGCCGGGCGCGCCCCGGCGGGATTCGCCGGCTATCTGCGTGACCAGGCGGCGGGGGCCCGGGTCGGTGTGCTGCCCGACGCGGCAGACGTTTCGCTCTAGAGTCCTCAAAACGGCGGTGCCCTCAAAACGGCGCGTCGTCCGGGGGATCTGCGGTCGGCGGCCCGGTCGGGAGCACGGTGGCGGGCTCGGTGACGAAGTCCCGACCCGTTGGGGACGTCCAGGTCAGGATGCCGCCCGGTTGCTGGGTGACGGTCCACCGGGTCTGGGTTTTCAGAGCGTGGTTGGGTTTGCACAGGTGTGCGAGGTTGTCGTGCGCGGTCTCGCCGAGCAGGGCCCAGTCGTGGCTGTGGTCGACTTCCGCACCCCTCGCCGCCCGATGGCAACCCGGAAAACGGCAGGTCTCGTCACGGAGGCGGAGGAATCGGCGCATGGCCTTGGGCGTCTTGTACCGGTCCCGGCCCACCGAGAGCACTACGCCCGTCTCCGGGTGGGTGAGCAGCCGGGTGAAACTCGGCGCCCGCGATGCCAGATCCCGCGCCGTCGCGGGGTCGATCGGTCCGTACCCTTCCAGGTAGCCGGGTTCCTCGCTGTGCCCGAGGAGCGTCATCACCGGGACGGTCACGTGCACGGTGGCTTTGACGCCGGTGCCGACGCCGGTCGGGGTGACTCCGTTGATCAGCAGGTCGCTGATCACGTCTGTGCGCACCTGCGTGAGCGTGCGCTTCTCGCCGAGGCCCTGCAGGCTCACGGCGAGGTCGTTGGCGCGGGCGAAGATCGCCTGCACCAGCTCCGCGCCCGTCGTCAGGTAGAGGGTCGCCATCCCGTCGGCCTCCGCCTGCACGCACGAGGACCGCTCCGCGATCGACCGCGCGTGCCTCGCCGTGATCGTCTCCGGGTGCAGCCGTTCCCGGAGCAGCCTGGCCTTGTGCTTGAGCTTCGAAACGGTCAGGATCTGCGCAGCGGGCAGCAGGGCCTGTTCGAAGGCGGCGAGCCCCTCGGTGGGGATCGACCAGGCCTGCCCAAGAATCGTTTGCGCGTGCCGGTAACTGAACAGACCGTCTCTCAGTGCGGCCCGCGTCGCGGGGAGGTCCTCGGCCAGGGCCCGGCTCTCCGCGAGCAGGGTCTCCGCGGTGCGCTCCGGGATCCGCAGCGTCACGGCCAGTTCGCTGGAGAGCTCCCGTCTCGCGATCTCCGTCTGGTCCCAGAGGGACTGCGCTCCCCGCGGGATCTCCGCCGCGTGCGCCTCACTGAAGCGGCGCGCAGCCTCCACGGCATCGGCCCGCAGGGCGAAGCCTTGCGCGATCACCCGATCGGCGGCCGCAACGGCGTCGAAGAGCAGCCCGAGCTGCTCCTGGGTGGTGCTCACGGTGGTGGACATGCCTCGACTCTAGGCGCACCCTCCGACATCCCCTGAGAACAGGAAAAGCCGGTGGATAACCTGATCAAGCTGCTTTTGTGGAGGACGAGAGCAGGCTCTCACCCGTGCCGGATCCGGTACCGGACGTGAGCACGCACGGGGGAACCCAGTGCGACCCGCGGGTGATCGAACTCGTCGACCATGTTCATCCGCAACCGCTCTCAGTGGGGCGGGAGAGCACCGCATTGCCTCGGGATCCGTCCGGCTCCACGACTCGCTCGCCGGGGAAAGCTCGCACCTCGTACTGCCGGACCGGCACCGCGAACGATCACCTCGGTAGTGGTGCCGCCGCCGTTCCGCCACGGGACCGGCACGCGCTCGGTGGCCGGCAGCCAGGCCAGGCCGGCGTCAGGCATCCGTGCGACCAGAGGCATCAGAGCCACCAGAGCCGTCCAGCCCATCCGAGCCCTCCAGCCCACAGAGCCGGCTCCGCACGCCCCGCCGCCAGACGGCCAAGGTGAGCGGCACCCCCGGCCGGTAGGCCAGATGGGCGACGGATGGCGCGTCGAGCACCTGCAGGTCTGCCCACCCGCCCACCCGCAGCGACCCGGCCGCATCCGCCCCGTTCTCGCGGCCGACTGCCGCGGCGGCACCGCGGGTCGCCGCCCAGACGGCCTCGTCGATGGTCAGCCCCATCTGCAGCACCGCCGTCGAAACACAGAACGGCATCGACGTCGTGTACGAGGTGCCCGGGTTGCAGTTGGTGGCCAGGGCGATCCTCGCCCCTGCGCCGAGCAGCCTCCGGGCCGGCGGGAACGGCTGCCGGGTGGACAGGTCGCAGGCCGGCAGCAGCGTCGCCACGGTCGCCCCGCCCGCGAGCGCCTCGATGTCGCGCTCCTTCAGGTGATTGCAGTGGTCGACGCTCGCGGCGCCGAGCTCGACCGCGAGCCGCACCCCGCCGCTGAAGCCGAGCTGGTTGCCGTGCACGCGCACGCCGAGGCCGGCCGCGCGGCCGGCGAGCAGCACCTCCCGGCTCTCCTCCACGTCGAACGCGCCGACCTCGCAGAACGCGTCGATGTAGTCGGCATAAGGGGCCACCGCGGCGAGCATCGGCCCGGTGACCAGATCGAGGTAGTCGCGCCGGTCGATTCCGTCCGGCACGAGGTGGGCGCCGAGGAACGTGACCACGTCGGCCACGGATGTCGCGGCGCGCGCCGACCGGGTCTCGCTCGCCAGGTCGAGGCCGTAGCCGGTCTTCGTCTCCAGGAACGTGGTGCCCTGGGCCTCGGCCTCCCGCCGCAGCCGGGCGGCTCCCCGGGCGAGCTGTTCCTCGCTCGCCGCCCGGGTCGCGGCCACGGTGGTGTTGATGCCGCCCGCGGCATAGCGCTGCCCCGCCATCCGGGCCTCGAATTCCGCGGCCCGGTCGCCCGCGAAGACCAGGTGGGTGTGCGTGTCGACCCAGCCGGGCAGCACGGCGCGACCGCCGACATCCGTGCGGGTGTCGGCCGCGGGGGCCGCGGAGGCCGGGCCGATCCACAGGATCCGGCCCGCCTCGATCACGAGCGCGGCGTCGTTGAGGCGGGCGCGGTCATCGGCCTGGGTGGTCAGTTCGCGGATGCCGGTGATCAGTTCGGTGGTCATGGTCGGTCTCCTGGTGCGCGACTGGCAGTGTCTGAAGAGGCCGGATCGACGGCGGCAGCGGCAGTAGAAAGGGATGCGGTGGCGGAGTCGTCGACCGCTTCAAGCGCGTCGGCCGCGTCAAGTTCGGCGAGGGCGTCCCGCAGCAGGACCTCGGGACGCAGCGAGCCCCCGGGGCCGGCCGCGGTCCCGCCGGGAACGAGAATGCCCGCGTCGGCGACGACCCGGCCGCCCACGATCACCCGGCGCACGTCGGCCGCCGTGGCCGTCAGCGGCAGCTGGCCCGGCAGCGACCCGGCGGTGCGGATGCTGTCGGCGGCCACCTCCACCAGGTCGCAGAGGTCTCCCGGACGCGACCGGTTGTCGCCGAGGCCGAGGCACACATAGCCGTTCCGGCTCCCGGCGGATAGGAGTTCGGCCGGGGCGAAACGGCCGCGCCGGCCCGACGCGAGCCGCTCGCCCGCCTCCAGGCCGCGCAGTTCGAGCAGGGGGTCGACGACGGCGTTCTGGTCGGAGCCGATAGCGATCCGGGCGCCGGCCTGCTGTAGTCGGAGGGCGGGGCCGATCCCGTCGCCCAGGTCGGCCTCCGTGGTCGGGCAGATCACGACCGTTGCCCCGGATGCCCCGATCAGCGCCACATCGTCGTCGGTGAGGTGCGTGGCGTGCACGAGGCTCAGCCGCGGCTCGAGCGCGCCGATCCCGGCGAGGACGCCGGTCGGGGTGCCGCCGTAGGCGGCCAGGCAGTCCGCGTTCTCCTGCGGCTGCTCGGACACGTGAATGTGCAGGGGAACGCCAGCGGGCAGCCCTCGCAGCACCTCGCGCATCGCGTCGGGCGTCACGGCGCGCACGGAGTGGATCGCGGCGCCCAGGCTGATCCGGGGGTCGGCATCCGTCTCGCTGTGCGCTCCCATCCCGGTCTCGGCGGCTGCGTCGCTCGCGAGCGCTGCGCGCAGCGAGTGCCACCGCGCCAGCCAGCCGGCCGCCGAGCCGTCGCCGAACGCGCGCTGGCCCGGCTCGAGCGGTGACCCGATGCCGCCGGCCAGGTAGAGCGTGTCGAGCAGCACCAGACGGATGCCGACCGACCGCGCCGCCTCCGCCAGCGCGAGCTCCATGGCGTGTTCCCGGGGGTACCGGCTGCCGTCTTGCCGGTGGTGCAGGTAGTGGAACTCGCCGACCGCGGTGAACCCGCTGACCAGCATCTCGGCGAAAACCGCGCGGGCCAGCGCGAAGTAGCGGTCGGGGTCGAGGCGGCCGGCCACCCGGTACATCTCCTCGCGCCACTGCCAGAAGTCGCCGCCGCCGGCGTGGGTGCGGCCGCGCAGCGCCCGGTGGAACGCGTGCGAGTGGGCGTTGGCCAGCCCGGGCAGCACGGTGCCGAGCCGCACGTCCGTCGATCGCGGCAGGGTTCCGGGCGTGACCCGGGTGATGCGGCCGTCCGCGGCGGCCTCGAGCCGCACGCCGGGAGTCGGCACTCCGTCGATCAGCAGGGTCTCGCACCAGTAGGCGACCGCCGAAGCGCCGGCGGGCTCGCCCGTCGCCGCGCTCACAGCAGGCTCCGCAGCAGCGCCTCGAGCGCGTCGATCCCGGCCACGCAGTCCTCGACCTCGGCGAATTCCTCCGGCGAGTGCGAGATGCCGGTGGGGTTGCGTACGAAGAGCATGGCGCTGGGCACGCTCGCGGACAGCACGCCGGCGTCGTGCCCCGCGCCGGTGGGCAGCGCCGGCACCCCGCCGAGCGCAGCGGCGAACCGCCCCGCGAGCGCTGCGTCGAAGGCCACGGTGCCGGTCCAGGATTCCTCGGTGACGGCGACGGAGCATCCGTTCAGGCTCACCGCCCGCTCGACCTGGGCCGTGATCGCGGCGACGAGCGCGCGCGTGCCGGCCTCGGTGTCGCACCGGGCATCGAGCCAGGCGTGCACGCTCGACGCGATCACGTTGGTGCCGCCGGGCACGACCTCGAGGCGGCCGACGGTCGCGCGGGCGCCCGGGATCGCCGCCGCGGTCTCCTGCACGGCGACGATTGCGCGGGCGGCGGCTACCATCGGGTCGCGGCGCCCGGTCATCAGGGTGGTGCCGGCGTGGTTGCCCTGGCCGGACACGGTCAGCCGCCAGCGCCCGTGCGCCAGGATCGACGAGGCCACGGCCACCGGCCGGCCCAGGTCGATCAGGCCGCGGCCCTGCTCCACGTGCAGTTCGAGGAAGAGGCCGATCCGGGCCAGGGCCTCCGGGTCGGCTCCGAGCCGCCGCGGGTCGAGCCCGGCCGTGGCGGCGGCCTCGGCCAGGGTGATGCCGTCGGCATCCGTCAGGGCGCGCGCCCGGTCGGCGTCGATGCCGCCGGTCAGGAGCCTCGAGCCCAGGCAGGCGATCCCGAACCGGGATCCCTCCTCCTCGGCGAAGACCAGCACCGCGCAGGGACGGGAGGGCGTGAAGCCGGATGCCTGCAGCCGGCCGATCGCCTCCAGCGCGCTGACGACGCCGAGCGGGCCGTCGTAGGCGCCGCCGCCCGGCACGGAATCCAGGTGGCTGCCGGTGACGACGGCATCCGGCCCCGGGGTTCCCCACCAGGCCCAGAGGTTGCCGTTGCGGTCCGTCTCGACCGCGAGCCCGAGACGCTCGGCGCGCAGGGCGAACCAGGCCCGCAACTCGAGGTCGGGCCCCTGCCAGAGTTGGCGCGAATACCCGCCGCGGCGGGCATCCCGGCCGATGTCGGCGATCTCGGCGAGACCGGCGAGGGTCCCGTGGGCCAGTTCGCTCACTCTGACTCCCACTCCCACATTGCGCACGTAACCGCTCGCGCGCCGCCGGCTCCGAGCCCGTGAGGGGTCCCACATCGACCCTCAAAGGGCTCGCGAAGGTCGATGTGGGACCCCTCACGGAAGAAATGAGCGAACAACCCCGCAGCCCCGACTGCCGGGCTCACTCCGACTCCCACATCGGCACGCGCAGGCCGCGTTCGCGGGCGACTTCTTCGGCCCGCTCGTAGCCGGCGTCGACGTGCCGCATCACCCCGGTGCCGGGGTCGTTGGTGAGCACGCGCTCGATCTTCTCGGCCGCCAGGGGGGTGCCGTCGGCCACGATGACCTGGCCGGCGTGGATGCTGCGGCCGATCCCGACGCCGCCGCCGTGGTGGATCGACACCCAGGTGGCGCCGGACGCCGTGTTCAGCAGGGCGTTCAGCAGCGGCCAGTCGGCGATCGCGTCGGAGCCGTCTTTCATGCCTTCGGTCTCCCGGTACGGCGACGCGACCGAGCCGGAGTCGAGGTGGTCGCGGCCGATCACGATCGGGGCACTGAGCTCGCCCGACGCGACCATCTCGTTGAACTTGATCCCGGCGAGGTGGCGTTCCTTGTAGCCGAGCCAGCAGATCCGGGCTGGCAGGCCCTCGAAGTGAACCTTCCCCTGCGCTTTCGTGATCCACCGGCGCAGGGGCTCGTCCTCGGGGAACAGCTCGACGATCGCCCTGTCGGTGGCCGCGATGTCGGCCGGGTCGCCCGAGAGCGCCACCCAGCGGAACGGCCCCTTGCCCTCCGCGAACAGGGGGCGGATATACGCGGGCACGAACCCCGGGAAGTCGAACGCGCGCGCGCAGCCGCCCAATTGCGCCTCGGCCCGGATCGAGTTGCCGTAGTCGAAGACCTCGGCGCCGGCATCCTGGAAGCCCACCATTGCGGTGACCTGCTTCGCCATGGATGCCCGGGCCCGCTCCGTGAACTCCTCCGGCTTCGCGGCCGCGTAGGCGTGCCACTCCGCCACGGTGACGCCCTCAGGCAGGTAGGCGAGCGGGTCGTGCGAGCTGGTCTGGTCGGTGACGATGTCGATCGGAACCCGGCGTTCGAGCAGTTCGGCGAACACGGTGGCCGCGTTGCCGACCACGCCCACCGACAGGGCGCGCTTCTCGGCCTTCGCCGCGAGCACACGGGCGACGGCGTCGTCGAGGTCGGTCGCCAGCTCGTTGAGGTAGCCGTGCTCGACCCGGCGCCTCAGCCGGCTCTCGTCGACGTCGACGATCAGCACGGCCCCCTCGTTCATCGTGACGGCGAGCGGCTGGGCGCCGCCCATGCCGCCGGCGCCCCCGGTGAGGGTGAGGGTGCCGGCCAGGGTTCCACCGAACCTCTTGGCGGCCACGGCGGCGAAGGTTTCATAGGTGCCCTGCAGGATGCCCTGGGTGCCGATGTAGATCCAGGAACCGGCCGTCATCTGGCCGTACATGGTCAGCCCGAGCGCCTCGAGGCGGCGGAATTCCGGCCAGGTGGCCCAGTCGCCGACCAGGTTGGAGTTGGCGATCAACACCCGCGGCGCCCACTCGTGGGTGCGGAACACGCCCACCGGCTTGCCGGACTGCACGAGCAGGGTCTCGTCCTTCTCCAGCGTGGTGAGGGTGCGCACGATCGCGTCGTAGGCCTCCCAGCTGCGCGCGGCCTTGCCGGTCCCGCCGTAGACGACCAGGTTCTCCGGGTGCTCGGCGACCTCCGGGTCGAGGTTGTTCATCAGCATCCGCAGCGGCCCCTCGGTCTGCCAGCTCTTCGCGGTCAGCTCGGTTCCGCGGGCGGCGCGCACGGGGCGGGATTCGGACATCGGTGTCTCCTTCAGTGTTCGCGGAATGTTCGGGTTCGTGGGGCGTCGGTTTTCGTGGGCTCGTCGGTGAGGTCAGGACGGAGCGGGGAGGCGCTCGGCGCGGCCTAGGCCCGCCGACACCTGCCCGGCGGCGCGCGCGAGCAGGGGGCCGTAGCGACCGATATCGCCCGGCGTCACCCGGTAGCTGGGGATGACCAGGCTGAGGGCTGCGACGACGTTCGCTTCGGAACGAATGGGCGCGGCGAGGGCCGTGACATCCGTTTCGACGCCACGTTCGACGACGACGTAACCGGCCGTCGGGGTCTGCCTGGCGAGGACCTGCCCGGCAGCGGACCCGTCGAGTGGCACGGTGCGGCCGACCCAGTTCGCGTGGCGCACGGAATGGGTGCCCGGGGCGATGGCGATGTAGAGGGCGGATCGGTCGTGGCCCGCCACGCTCAGGTAGACGGATTCGCCGGTGTCGGCGACGAGTCGTTCCATGGCCGGGCGGCACAGCGTGACCAGCGATTCGCTGCTGAGCGACTGCGCGCCGAGCTGGATGATGCGGCTGCCGGGCAGGTAGGCCCCATCGTCGGTCTTGCGCACGAAGCCGCGGGTCTCCAGGGTGCGCAGCAGGCGGAGGGCGGTGCTCGGGGAAAGGTCGACCGCCCGGGAGCTCTCGGAGAGGGTGAGCCCGTCGCCGTCGCAGATCACCGCGAGCAGATCGAGGGCGCGCTCCACGGTGCGGGTGGATGACTCGGCCATAATGCTCCTTCGATGCGTTCTGTGTCATCCAGTAAAATACAGATGTCGTGCAATGGCAATAGCCAGACGGTGTTTCGGCCACCCGCGCGACATAATCGACTATGACGACAACCGCGCTGCTGGCCCTCGGGGCCGAGCAATACGTGCTCCTGACGACCTTTCGCAAGACGGGGGATGCGGTGGGCACCCCCGTCTGGATCGCGGCGGATGCCGACCGGCTGCTCGTCACGACGGGCGGCACCAGCGGCAAGGTCAAGCGCCTGCGGCACACCGAGCGGATCGAGCTCACCCCCTGTACCGCCCGCGGAGTCGTGACGCCGGGGGCGGCGACGGTCACCGCCCGGGCCCTCGTGCACACCGACGCGGAGACCCTCGCCGTGCTCGACTCGGCGCTGCTCGGGAAGTACGGCCTGAAGTACCGCGCCATCCGCGCCGCCCAGCGGCTCCGGGGATCGACCACGGAGTCCGTCGCCCTCGTGATCACAGCCGGGCAGACAGACTAGACGGCTGAGCAGTCGCTGAGCCGCAGCCGGTCAGTCGCCGAGCAGCACGCCGCGTTGAGCGAGGAACGGCCGGGCGTCGATGGCCGTGCCGTCGAGCCTGACCTCGAAATGCAGGTGGCAGCCCGTGGAGGCGCCCGTGCTCCCCACCCCCGCGATCACCTGGCCGGCGATCACGCTCTCCCCGACGCTGACGAACGTCTGCCCGTCAGCGATGTGCGCGTAGCCGGTTTCGACGCCGTCGCCGTGGTCGATCTGGATCCAGTTGCCGTAGGTGCCCTGGGGGCCGGCGGCGGTGACGACGCCCGAGGTGGCCGCGTAGACGGCGGCGCCGCAGGCCGCGCTGATGTCGGTGCCACGGTGGAACGCGCTCACCCCGGGCATCGGGCGGTCGGGCCGGGGGCCGAAGCCGTCGGTGACGTGGCCGATGGCAGGGAAGGCCCAGCCCTGACTGCTGAGTTGGCCGACGTCAGCGCGGGAGAGTAAGTCGGGCAGGGTGGTCTGCTCGGGCGGGGCAGACTGCTCGGGTAGCGGCGTCGTCTCGAACGTGGCCGGGGCGCTCGCCGCGAGGGCGGACAGCTCGCTCGTCGCCGCGTTGAGGTCCGCCTCGGAGGCCTCCATCGCGGAGCGGGTGGCGTCCAGCGGAATGGTGCCGATCAACGCCTGCAGTCCGGCGTCCTGGTCCCGCAGTGACTGCGCGAGTTGGGCATCCGCTTGAACCCGCTCCTGCACCTTGCCCAGATTCGACGTCAGCCGGGAGAGGGTGTCCAGGGTCCCGAGCTGCTGCAGCAGGTTGTCCCCGTGGGCTTCGGAGAGCAGCAGGTCGAGGGAGGCGGTGCCGGGCTGCTGCAGCCGTGCCCGCACCAGCGTGGCCAGCGCCCGCTTGGACGCTTCGGCCCTGGCATCGGCCCCGACGCTGAGGTCGTGCGCGAGGGTCGCCCGGCCGGTGACGGCGTCGAAGTCGGCCTTGGCGGACGCGTAGGCGAGCCGGTTCGTGTCGTAGGCCGCCTGAGCCGTTTGCTGGCGTGCCAGAGCGGATGCGTAGGCCGCGGCGTGCACGGCGGCAGCCGTTCTCGACTCGGCGGCGCGCTGCGCGGCGATCGCCCTGGCTTCGGCAAGGGCGCGGGCGCTTGAGGCCGAGCCGGAGGGCTGTGCGGACGGGAGCGGCGCGGCGGCCGCCGGCGGGGCGGGCAGGGGCTGGGCGGGTGCGGGCTGAACTGGCACGGATACCGGCGGCGGCTCGTCCGTCGGGTTCGTCGCGGGTGGGGTCGGCGGGTCGGGGGTCGGCGGGGGCGCTGTCGTCGGCGTCGGGGTAGGAGCTGGAATGGCAGTGGGGGCTGGGGTCGGTATGGGAGTGGGCGCCGGGTGGGGCGAAGGAACCGGCGTCCGGACCGGTGCCGGTGTCGGGACCGTTGCCGGCGTCGGTGTCGGACTCGGTGTTGGTGTCGGCGTGGCGACGGTCGGGGGAGCCGGGGTGGGTGTCGGCCCGGGGGCCGGTGCGGGGGGCACCGCTGGGCCGGGCGGGGGAACCGTTGTCGGCGTTGGCGTTGGCACGGCAGGGGGCCCCGGTGTCGGTGCCGGTGTTTGTGCCGGCTGTTCCGCCGGCCCTGGAAACGGGGTGCTCCCCGAAAACGGGGTGCTGCCCGGACCCGGCAGCGTCGGCCCCGCGTCTGCCCGGGCGGGGGCCGGGCCCCCGGCGGCCAGGAGCAGAGTGATCGCCAGGCACGCGCCGGAAGCGGCCAGACGTCGTTCCGGGGGTTGCCCCGGTGCACGGCTGGTCCGGCGAGCACTCGGCCTGGAGTTCATGAGCCTGCGCAATTCATTTCGGGTGGTAGACCTGCCGTTCGAAGGGTCGCGGCGGAGACATCATGGCATGGGCCATCGGCGCTCACAAGCAGACCCGACCGGCGAACGAGAGGACAGGCACAGCGCACGGACCGGTCCGAGTTCAGCGGATGTCCGGGCCGGGATCACCCGCGCGTTGCGGCCCGCGCCCTAACGAATTCGACGGAGATTTTGCCCGAATGACCACGAAATCGGGCCCAAAGGGCACGAAAACACCCCTTCGCGGAAAAATCTCCGTCGAATTGGTTCAGCGCCCTCGGGGGGGGGGGGGGGGGGGGGGG